>NZ_JAIHAO010000009.1:0-77237 GCF_020054765.1 Caloramator sp.
TGTAGTTAATTTAATTTTACCAGGCATCTAAAACAGGTGCATATTTTTTTTGTAAAAAAAATATGCTGGGGCTACGCCCCAACATTTATTATAGAACCAAATTAATATAAATATAAAGGAGTAGATTTGATGAAAAAAACAAAGGTATTAATATCCATTTTATTAATACTAATTCTATCAACTGCATCATTAATAGTTCTTGCAAATACAAAGGATTATGAGTATAACAATGAACAATCCACAGTGCTTTTAGAAAAAATGATTGAGGCGGACATTAAAGGAGAAGAATTAATAGTAGATGATTCGGAGGTAAACGGACTTATAAACAAAATACTTTCATATAAAAATCAATTTGGTTCAGCTAAAGTAAATAACTTCAATATTAAATTTTTAGAAGATGAAATAATGTTTATCGGTAATGTTTGTTATAATAATAAAAATTTTCAACTCTCATCAACAGGTAAATTATATTATCAAAATGAGTATATGTATTATTCTCCAAGAAATTTTAAAATAGGTAAGATAAATTTACCAAAATCCTTTGTATTTAGTATATTAAACAAACAAAGTAAGCTAAAGGAATATATAGATAGGGATGCAATTAAAATTGATGTAAACAATATATTAGGCAATATTGAATCTATAGAAATTAAAGAATCTAAAGCAAAAATTATAATCAAAAAAACACAAATAAAATTATTTGCAGATTCAACAACAAAGGATCAAACTAATCTGCCAAAGAATGAAAACACAAATATTGAAAATAAACAAGTTTCAAATAATAACACCAACAATAAACCAAATGTTAATACCAACACAACAAATAAACAATCCAGTAAAAGTGCCAATAAATATTCAAGTGAGGATGAATATAAAAAGGTATTATTAAAACAACTAAACAGTGAATTAAATATTGTATCGTCAAAACTTTCAACATCAAGTCAAAAAAATCTATTAAATAAAATAAAAAATGTAGTAAATAAAATGATTGCAAATCCAGATTACAACTATAATAAAGATAAGCCAGTTATACTTTCAGACTATAGCAAACTATCTACAGAAGAAAAAAACGATTTTAAAATAAAGGTCTTAATAAACACAAGTCCATCATTAAGAACTCAGCTTTTAAGCCTATTTATAAAATAAGGTGGTGTTAAATTGAAAAGAAAACTATTTTTATCAATAATAATATTCTTAATAGTTCTTATGCCTAAAACATTAGCACAATCTCAAAGGATAGGTGGAGAAGATAGGTATCATACAGCAGTATTAATTTCACAAAGCAAATTTGAAACGAGCCAATATGCTGTTATAGTTACAGGAGAGGATTTTCCAGATGCTTTATGTGCAGCACCTTATGCAAAGGCTATAAATGCACCAATTCTTTTAACAAAAAAAATAGTTTAAATCTATACACAAAAAACGAACTTATAAGACTTAATGTAAAAAAGGTATATATAATTGGAGGAACTGGTGCAGTTTCGCAGGTAGTAGAGGAAAACATTAAACAATTAGGTATACAAACCGAAAGAATATCAGGCAATAGTAGATATGAAACATCAGTAAAAATAGCTAATGAATTAAAAAAATTAACTCCATATACAGAAGTTTTCTTAGCATCAGGTGAAAATTATCCCGATGCACTTTCAGCAGCATCAATCGCAGCGATAAAGGGAACGCCTATTTTATTAACAAAAAAAGCTGAACTACCAAAGGTTATCGAGGACTTTACAAAACAGACATCAATAACTAAAACTTATATTATGGGATCAATAAATGCTATATATGGTATAGTTTCAATGAAAATGCCAAATCCAATAAGAATTGGAGGAAACAATAGATTTGAAACAAATATAAAGCTTATACAAAATTTTTCACAACAGTTGAATTTAAATAAAATATATCTGTCTATAGGGCAAGGTTCAACAGGAAGAGAATATGCAGATGCATTAACAGGAGCAGTAGCATCTGCAATAGATAATACAGCAATACTTTTAACAAAAAGTGATTTAGTAAATGAAGTAGAGATGTTTGTAAAATATAACCTTTATAATACAACACAGCTAATTGTATTAGGTGGAACCAATGCAGTATCATTAGTACAGGAAAATAAAATTAACAACTTAATAAAGCAAATTCCAAATGAAGACAAATGGAAGGATATTAAAACTGTAATGGGATTTAATAAATACGAATTAATAGATATAAAGATGAGGTTAGAAAGATGCATAATTTTAGGAAAAACAACAAGAGAAAGGGAAGCATTGACACTTGCAACAACGATAATTTCAAAAATTTTAGACAACCCAGAATATGATTATTCAAATGATGTTGAAGAAATGAAAAGGCTTAAAGCAAATTTAACACAATCAGAAAAGGATAATCTACTTAATATTTTTATTGATAACTTCATTGATTTAGATTTATCAAAGATTTACAATCTAAAGACTGAATTAGGATTATAAGGGCAGGTTTTTCCTGCTCTAATTTTATGTCGATAATTGTAGAATAAAAAAGATTGAAAGTCATAACTCAAACCAGTAAAATACTATATGAGTATTTTTTAAAAAAGGAGGGTTATGATGAAAAACAAAAAAATTTTTGCCTGCATACTTAGTTTAATGGTAATCATACTATTAAATGTAAGTGTTATGGCACAAACAGATAATCTTTCAAGAATTGAAAGATTAAGTGGGGAAGACAGATTTAAGACATCTGTTGCAATTTCTCAAAATGGCTGGAAATCTGCAGAAAACGTAATAATTGCCTATGGCAGGGATTTCCCCGATGCATTATGTGCAACACCATTGGCAAAGAAATTGAATGCACCAATATTACTTTCAGAGAAAAGTAGACTAACTGCAGAAGTTGAAAATGAATTAAAACGTTTAAGACCACAAAATGTTTATTTAATAGGTGGTACTGCAGTTATTACAACAGAAGTTGAAGCACAAATTAAAGGTGCATTACCAAATGTACAAGTAAAAAGAATTGCTGGTGCAGATAGAATTGAAACATCTATAGAAGTAGCAAAATTACTTAATTATAACGGTAAATTAGTAATTGCGTATGGTTGGAATTATGCAGATGCTCTATCAATTGCACCAATCGCAGCAAAATATGAAATGCCAATAATATTATCAAGAACAAATGAATTAAAAAATACTGTACAGCAATATTTACAAGGAAAAAACATCAATAAAGCTTATATTATAGGTGGAACTGCTGTTATTTCTGATAATATTAAAAATAGCTTACAGAATGCAGAGAGAATTTTTGGTTCAAATAGATTTGAAACCAACTATGAGGTATTAAATAAGTTTAAGAACGAAATAAACTTTGAAAGTATATACGTTGCAATAGGTATAGGCGATGGAAAGTTTGCAGACGCGTTATCAGCATCATCATTAGTTGCAAAAAAATAATGGTGTTTTAGTATTAAAGAGTAGCACAACAGACCATCAAAATTCAATTTTACAAAAGACAAAAGCTTTATTAAAGGAAAATTCAAACGTTAAATCAAAAATAATTGCACTTGGAGGAGAGGCAGTTGTACCTCAAGCCTCAGTGGAAGGAATATTAGATGAACAATTAATGTTAAAAATTACATCTCAATATTCAAAGGATTCTAATGTAAATGTTGTAATCTTAGGTGATGAAATAAAGTACTATGATTCAACAGTAAATGCAAATGTATATATATATGGAAATAAGGCTCATTTACAAAATGTAACAGTAAACGGTGAAGTTGTTGTAGACCCAGGCAGTAGTGGGGAGGCTACATTAGAAAACGTCAAGGCTACAAAAGTAACAATTCTATCAGGAGCACAAAATAGTATACATTTAGTAAATAGTGAAGTACAAAATGTAGAAGTAAAGGCAGAACAAAATGTAAGACTTGTTGCAGAAGGAACGACAAAGGTTCAAAAGGTTGAAGTAAAATCTGATGCAAAAATTGAAGTAAAATCAAATGAAACACAAATTACAAAGATAGAAGTTGCATCAGAAAACAAAAATACAGTGGAATTTAAAGGACAAATAAATTCAGAAGTTGAAATAAAAACAAGTTCTAAAATTATAGCTGCAGAAGATACAAAAATTGAAAATATAAAAGTTACGACAAGTACAGATGAAGTAGTTGAAATTAGTGGACAAGTTGGTAATGTAGTAGTTGAAACAGAAACAAAGATTGAATTAAATGAGGCTGTTGTTGATAAGGTAGTCGCAAATGAATCTGTTGAAATAAAGGGAGATGAAAATTCTCAGGTTAAATCAACAGAAGGTCAAGGAGAAATAAAGACAGAAGGAAATGTTGTAGTTGGACAAACAAAACCAGTAGAAACACTAACAGTAACTCCAAAGGAAGTAATAATAAAGGTAGGAGAAAGTGCAAAATTAACAATAAATTATACACCAGAGGATACAACAGATAAACTAAGCATAGCATCAACAAACACAGAGGTAGCAGAAGTAAGTTCAGATGGAACAATAACAGCAAAGAAAGCAGGAGAAGCTGAAATAGTAGTAACAATAGGTCAAAAGGAAGAGAGAGTAAAGGTAGTAGTAGAAGAGGAAGTTGTTGTAACTGGGAATATAATAAAATTTAACATTAATGGATTAGACTTAACTAATGTTACTAAAGTTGAAATTGACTATATGAAAAATGAAGAAATATTTAAAACTGAATTAGATGCTAAATATCAAATGATAGTAGAAGATGAACAAGTTAAATTATTAGGTGCAGTAGCATATGTAAGGGATGAAAACAACAATATTCATATGTATGCGTACTCATTAGACAGAGAAGTTAAATTTGATAATAATATTGTTGAACTTACACTTGAATATGATTTTGTTAATACTATTACACCACAATTAGTAATCAATCAAAATGGTGATAACTTAGAATATAGTGTTTTGTTTATGCAAGAAGAGGAGCATAAATTTATAGCACACTTTACTAATGATTTAAAGGACAAAGTTGAAATAATTAAAGATGGCAATGTTTTATACACATTATATTCTGAAAAGGGAGAATACGTTGATTACGTAAAAATTCCACAAGAACTTGAAAAAGGTGAATATTTAATTAGAGTAACAAGAGATTTTGGTCCACTATATGGAATAAAAACAATAGAAAGTGTTATGAACATAGGAACTGAAATTGTTGATGAAAATGCAACAAAAATTAAAGTAAACTTAAATGGTTTAGATCTTACAAATGTGGAAGAAATATCAGTTAATTATGAAATAAGAAATAGGCTTGATGGATCAATTGTTGTTTCAATGCAAAAAGGTATTTTAAATGAAAACAATGAAATAGTTCTATCACTTACTGAGGGTGAATATTTAATTAATTTAGATCTAATTTTTATAAAAACAACTGACAATAACAATTACACAATTTTTGCAGATTTAAACAAAGATATTATAGCTGGTCAAGAAGAAAGTATAGATATTGATTTAATGAAGGTAAATATACAAATAAATAATCCACAAGAATACGATATAAAGGGTGTTATTATACATTATTCAGATGAATATTTTTTAGGATTTTTAGGTTTTTCAACTGTTTATAATCAAGTATATACATTAAAGGGTGAGTACAATAATATTTCATTAGTATTCCTTGAAGAAAACTATAAAAGAAAGTACTTTATATTGACTGATGAATCAATATCTCCTGAAAACAATAGCTTAGTTACAGATTTTTCAAATTTATCAAAGCTACAATTAAATTTACAAAATGCACCAGATGATAATATATATTTTTCTATTATTTTAAATAACAATTATAGTGTTGCCTTTGATACTTCAGAAGTATATGTAACAAAAGGTAAATATGAAATAACTAATATGTTCTTTGAATATAGTAACAATAATTATACAATTACAGGAAACAAAGAATTAGAATTAAATGAAGATACAGAGCTTAATGTAGATCTTCAAAGGGCAGAAAAATGTGAATTAGAAATCTATGGTAATTTATTACCTGGAGAAAATATTTATTATTATATGCAGGTTAAGACTGTAGATGGAATGGATATTTTCAATCACAGTGGTAGTGATGATAAGATTGAAATTTTAAAGGATGGACAAGTTATTTACCAAACACAAGCAGATAAGAACAGTAATAGTTTTAAAATGCCAGAAACATTAGAACCAGGCATATATACATTAAGAATAACAAGAGATATGGGACCTCTTTATGGTTTTGTTTCAGAGGAAAAACAATTTGAAGTTTATAATGTTAACAAAATAAAATTCAACTTCACAGGAATAGACCCTGAAACAATTGTAGATGCAGTTGTAGAATATCAAATAAATGAAGAAACAGAAACCAACCCATTAAATTCAAATTTTGAGCTACTTCTAAATGAAGGAATTGGAAATGTATTTGTAAAAAACATATACTTCTATCTAAATGGAGAAAACAGACAATATGAGTATGTAGTAGAACTTAATAAACAAGTAGAAATCTTAGGAGAGTATACTGAATTTGATGTTAATTTAAACATAGTAGGTGAACCAGAACTACAATTGCCTGAATATATTAATCTTGATGAAGAATCAACTTGTTGGTATATGATTCAATATAAAAATGAAGAAGGAAATATTATATATGAATCATCACCAGACAGAGAAGATAAAATTCAATTAATCAAAGATGGAGAAGTTGTATTTGAAACTACAGGAAGCAATCAATTTGAATTACCATATATTGATGAATCTGGAACATATACCGTTAGAATAACATCAAATTTAGGACCACTTTTTGGTGAAGTAACATTTGAAAAAGAAGTAGAGATGGGATATGGAATATTGGTATATAATACTGTGAAAGTAAACATAAACAATTTTCCAAAGGAAGAAATAGAAGAAGTAAAGGTATATTGGGAAATGTTGTATGGTATATGGGAATTAGATCACATATATACAACAGATAGATACTCCACATTAAATGAAAATTTTGAAATGGAACTTAAAGATTATGTGCCATATTACGGCATGTATCCATATATATACAAAATAGAAATAAAAACAAAGGATAACAGAATTTACGAAACTGTATTAGACAAAGAATACGAGTTATCACCTGAAGGCTATTTCGAATTAGATGTAAATTTAAACCCAGTAAATATAATCCTAAATGATTCAAGATTTGGCGAAATAAAAAATGTAGAAATAGCTCAAAAATTAGACTATATCTATCTTCTTGCAAGTGCACAAAATGATAATAAGGTGTATATAGCAGACGATGTATATTATGTATATTATGTTTATTTAAATGATGAATATGGACAAAATATACTTATTAGAGAAGACTTTAAAATAGACAACAGATTTGACAAAATAGAATTAGACACTAACAACCTAAGCCTCTTAAAGTTAAATATAACTGGAATTGAAGAAGAAGTTGATAAAATATCAGCAGATATTATTTCAGGTTTGACTATAGGGCTACCATACATTAATTTAGGAAAATCTGGGGAAATATATGCAACACAAAATGATTACTATCTAAATACAGTAAGAATTGAAAAGGGCGAAGATGTTTATACTAAAAATCCATATGAAGAAATTAATCTATTCGAGGATAAGACAATCGATGTTGATTTTGGCGTAATTACAGAAGTATATTTTAATGATAATATTATTCCAAAAAATGATTATTGGATAGATATAAGTACACACGACTTAAATGGTAACTATATACAATATTGGGATAGTTACAAGTATCCAATAGTAGTAAAAATATTAGACGAAGCAGGAAATGTTATATATCAAACAGAAACAGATGATGGACGAGTAAACATTAATGAAAAATTAGCACCAGGACAATATACGCTTCAAGTAGAAAGGTACTTTGGTTCAGTTTATGGAACAATAAATACTACAAAGCCAATAACTGTAGATGACTATGTAACAATAAAGTTAAATTTAGAAGGTATTGATGTAAATAACTTAACAGAATTATCAGTAAGCTATGAAGTAGAAAAGGCAGACGGTGTAGATTACAGATATAGAGATCTAATAAATGATCCAGATAAGGAAATATGTGTAGAAAAAGAAGCAAATAAAGTAGTTATAACTGGATATGAGTATGCTATTGGTGATGAAAATTCAGATAGTCCATGGCACTACTATAAATCAAAAACTCAGGAAATATATATTGATAACAATCAAAACGAAATGACAGTAGTTGAAAACCTTGGTTCAGAAATTGTAGATGCAAAAATAACTATAGATGGAGAATTGATTCCAGGGAATACTGTAGTATTTGACATTTACGGAATAACAAATGATGGAGGAGAAGTTGGTTGTATAGGTGCTATTAAATTTGAAATGTATGATGAATTTAATAATTTAATACTTGAGAATGATGGAAATTTCTTAGAAATACCCAACACATTACAACAAGGAGTATACAAGATTAGATTGACTCAAGACTTTGGCCCATTATATGGAGAAGTAGTAGCAGAAGAAGAAGTAATGGTTGAATTTAAAAAGGTAAAAATAAACATTGATGGAATAGATTTAACTAATGTAGAAAGAATAGATGTTTATGGAACAATCAATGATTTGGACTATCAAGGCTGGAGCACACAAAACTTTGAATTTGTGCTATCTAAAGATGCAGAAAAATTTGCAATAGATTATATGAATATATTTGTTAATGAACCAGTTGATTCTGAAAATTATATTGAGTATGTCTATTATATTAGACCAAATATCGAGTTAGAATTACAAAATCAGATAGAAGAAGTAACACTAAATATAGCAGCAGATACTGTAGAGTTAAATATTTATGAATATAATTCAAACTTTTTACCAAATGGAAATATTTATTATGGCATCGCTCTAAGAAGCATAGATGGAAATGAAATAGTATATGGTATGTATCATGATTTTGAAATGGATAAAATTCAACTTATAAAAGATGGCACTATAATAAAGGAATTTGAAGTATCAGGTTTTGATAGCTACTTTACTTTACCTGAAGACATAGAACCAGGCTTATATACAATAAGAGTTATTAGAGATTTTGGCCCACTATACGGTGAAGTAGTTGCAGAAAAAGAAGTTGAATTCAACTTCAAAAAGATTAAAGTAACTCTTGAGGGAATAGACGAAAATCTACTTAATATGGCAACTGATAAGTATTTATACTATAGTTATAGTAATGCAGAATATCTATATAATAGGGATGCAGTAGTTTTCAATAGTGATAAAGAATTAATAATAAATATTGCAAATACAGATAATATTTGCTTAGAGTCTGTTAATTTGAATTTTTATGATGGTGAATCAAGCTATATGTACTATTTCAGTCTTAACGACTACAGAGAACTAAATGACAATCTTACTGAAGTAGTAATAAACTTAAGCAAAAAAGAAGAGGGAAATTTATATATTAGTGATACTTTATATTCTGGGGATTATATATCCTACGACATTGACTTTATGACATTAGATGGTGTAAATATTAGCTATAACAAATATGTATCTTCAGATGAGTTAGGATTAGACAAGATTGAGATAATAAAGGATGGAGAAGTTGTATATGATACCTTCAGCGGTGGCTATGTATATGGCAATTGGAGTACAGCAAACTTTACACTACCATCAGAATTAGAAGAGGGTACATATACAATAAGAGTAACAAGATATTTAGGACCTCTTTATGGTTTTGCTACTGTTGAAAAACAAGTACAAATCTTAAACAACTAAAAAAATCCACCCGATTGGGTGGATTTTTTACATATCTAAAACTTTAATATATTCAACATTTGGATCTTCAGTTCCCTGAACATATAGGTTTGCATCCTTTAGAGCCTGAACGTAATCTATAACCTCTTCGTTTATAATCTCACCAGGACATACTATTGGAATACCTGGAGGATATGCAAGAAGGAACTCTGCTGAAACAAGCCCGACACTTTCCTTTAGTGGAACACATCTCTTTTTACCATTAAAGGCCTGTCTTGGAGTAACGGCCCTCTTAGGAATTCCAGGTAGGTCAAGAACGCTTCCTATTGCAGGTCTTGTTCCATAGTATCTATCTGAAATTTCCTTAAGAGCAGAAATAAACTTATCCATCTTCTCCTTAGTATCTCCAAAGGAACCAACCGCAAGTATGTTGTATAAATCTGATAGCTCCATCTGTATATGGTACTCATCTGCAAGTATTTGGTCAAGCTCATATCCTGTAAGTCCAAGCCCCTTACAGTTTACTGTAATCTTGGTTGGGTCAAAGGAGAAGGCACCAGGCTGTCCAAGTATCTCTTCACCAAAACAATATAACCCTGGTATCTTGTTTATCTCACGTCTTGCGTAGGTTGCAAGTTCTATTGCCTTATCTAAAAGTTCCCTTCCTTTTGTTGCAATTTGCATTCTTGCAACATCAAGGGAAGCCATAAGAGGGTAAGATGGGCTGGTTGTTTGTAGTAGATTCATAATCTGCTGAACTCTATTTATATCAACCCTTCCTGCTCTAACCTGTAAAAATGACGCCTGTGTCATTGCACCAATAATCTTATGGGTGCTTTGGGCACAAATATCAGCACCCGCCTGCATAGCAGACATAGGTAGTTTTTCATTAAAACCACAGTGTGGTCCGTGGGCTTCATCAACTATAAGTGGAATGTCGTAGCTGTGTACAATATCTGCAATCTTTTTTATATCCGTTGCAACACCATAGTATGTAGGATTAATAATCAAAACTGCCTTTGCATCTGGATTTTCCCTAAGAGTTTTTTCAACCGTCTCAGGTGTTACATTATGTGCAATACCAAGATTCTTATCAACCTCAGGTTGCATATAAACAGGGACTGCACCAGATAAAATAATACCTGCTGTAACAGACTTATGTACGTTTCTTGGGATTATTATCTTATCCCCTTCTCCCACAACAGACATAATCATTGCCTGAATTGCACCACTTGTCCCGTGGATTGAAATAAATGCCATATCAGAACCATAGGCATCAGCCGCAAGCTTCATTGCCTCCTTTATAGGCCCCTTTGGGTGGTGCAGGCTGTCAACTAATTTAAATACAGTAACATCGATTGAAAGTATGTTTGTACCAACAAACTCCTTAAACTTATTATCCATTCCATCGCCCTTTTTGTGCCCAGGTACATGGAAGGGAATAGTGTCTCTTTTTACATATTCCATTAAAGCATCAAATATTGGTGTTTTAGTTTGATCCATCTTATACAATGTAATATCCACCCTCTTTCTTATATAGTGAAACCTTAATAATTATATTCCACTCTATATAAAAATGCAATTATCTATATAAAATTTTTTCCTTAATTTTTAATAATATTCAATGTATAAAAAATAACTTTATAGGGAAAACTCCTCTAATGTAGCAGAGTGTTGTAAAAAGGAGGAGTAAAAATGCAAATACAAGCAAAGGTTAGGCAAAGGGTTTCAAAGACTGAAAATCATAGGCTAAGAAAAAGTGGCAAACTTCCTGCTGTTATATATGGACTAAACAGGGAAAACTTTAATATTGAGGTTGCAATGGAGGATGTCTTTGAGGTTTTAAAAAAGGATGGTCCCCACGCAATAGTTGATATTAACGTAGATGGAAAACACGAAAATGCAATGATAAAGGATATACAGAGGGACCCGATCGATGGTAAGGTTCTCCACGTTGACTTTGAAAGGGTAGAGGGAAGCAAGAAGGTACATACAAAGGTTCCAATAAACTATACAGGAGAGGACTACCTAAAATCCCGTGGTCTTTTAATTCAAAAGGAAATATCCTATGTTGAGGTTGATGCCCCTGCAAATAGAATACCAAAGAACATCACAATAGACCTATCCAGCATAACAGGAAACTATAAGGTAACCCTAAAGGACGTTGAAATAGCAGAGGAGATTGCAATAGACCTTCCAGAGAATGCAACAATAGCACAAATATACTATCTAAAGGAAGAAAAAAATCAGGACACAGTGGAAGTGCAGAGTATGTAACTCTGCATTTTTCTTTTTTAATCAATTTCAAAAAAATATTAAATTTTATTGTAAAATAAATGTATTTGTATTAAAATATAATTTGTTAAAGTTTTAAAAGGGGTGATTTGTTGAATTACGTAGATTACATAAAAAAAGAAGTCGAAAAAATACTTTTTATTGAAATAGAAAGGGATATAAATTTTAAAATAAAAAATAACTTCACATTAAAAAAGGGTGAATATCCAATATATGCTGAAAAATTAAAGGAGATGGCCCTAAGCGGCACATCAAACATAAATTTAACATATATATTAGAAGGAATTATTACCATACTTGGAGTTGACGAAAACTTCAAATATAAGGACCTATATTTATCTACATTAAAGAGTATAGATGGAATAGAGAGCTACATAATATCCCAAATAGAAAAAAATAAGCAAAACAACCTAAAAAAATCCCTAATATATGCCAACACATTAATAAAAATAAACAATAGTGAAACAAATCAAATAAACAGGATTTATCTTTTATTTGACCTTCAGGCAAAAACAGGGTTAGACTTTAAGGATGAAATAGAAAAATCCCTAAAGGATGTCTTAAAAACAAACATAGAAAACCCCACCGCCAATTACAATTTAGCCCTACTTTACCTAAATTTCGACAGAGATTTAGCAAAATACCACTTAAGAAAATGCCTAAATTACCCGATAACTAAAAAGGAGGCAGAGGAGCTTTTATATAAGATAGAATTGGTTGAAAACTTTGATAGGGCAGTAGATTTAATAAAGCAGCAGCAGTATAAGGAGGCTCTAAACATACTTATTCCACTAATAGAAGAGGAGCCACAAAACCTAAATGCAATATACTACACAGCCCTATGCTACAGAAACCTAAACCTAAACGAAAAGGCTCTTTACTACCTCTATATGTTAAAGGACCAACCAGAGAGGCCTGAGGTTCTTATTGAAATAGGACTAAACCTTGCATCTTTATCCTATTTTGAAGATGCATTAGAATATTTTAAGGATGCACTCAAATTAAAGCCCAATGACCAAACTATAATTTCAAACATTGGTGTTTGCTATTATTATTTAGGACAAGTTGATAAGGCAAGAGAGGCCTTTGAACTCTCTTTAAAGCTTAATAAAGATGACGAAGTAACCAAAAAGTGGTTAGAACTTATAAAGGAGGACTAAATATGGAACAAGAAATGACGCTGGATTTAACAGAACTGTTTGCAATTATTAAAAAGAGGTTATGGTTTATTATTTCAATAACCCTTATTACAACATTGATTTCAGCATTACTTAGTTTTTTTGTTTTAACTCCAATATATGAAGCAGAGATAAGTATATTCCTTGGACGTGAAAGAACTGCAGAAACATTAAAAACAGACTACAACGAAGTTTTAATGTTTCAAAAACTATCAAAGACCTATGCAGAGATTGCAAAGTCTAAGACTGTTGCAGAAAAGACATTAAAGGAATTAAATAAAGATGTACAAGCTGATGTATTACTAAATAATTTAACTGCAACACCACAACCAGATACACAGATGCTTGTTTTAAAATATCAATCAAAGGACCCACAGGATGCAGCATTAACACTTAATACTCACGCTAAGAATTTTATTGAGGAATCAAAAAGATTCTACCCAGACGGTAATGTACAAATAGTAGATGCAGCACAAGTACCACAAAATCCTGTTAAGCCAAAGAAGATGCTTAACATAGCAATCGCCTTTGTTCTCGGAGTAATGCTATCCCTTGGGCTTGTGTTTATTCTTGAATATATGGATACAACAGTAAAAACAGAGGATGAAATAGAAAAACTACTTGATTTACCTGTTATAGGAATAATACCAAAGAATTTAGAAGAATAGGGTGATGATATATGTCAAATTTTATTGTTGAAAAAAATCCTAAATCTCCAATATCCGAATCCTATAGAACACTTAGAACAAACATACAGTTCTCCTCCTTTGATAAGGACATAAAGACAATAGTTGTAACAAGCTCTGCACCAGGGGAGGGAAAGAGCACAACTGTTGGAAACCTTGCACTTGTTATGGCACAGTCGGGTAAAAGGGTTCTTTTGATAGATGCAGACCTTAGAAAGCCAACAGTTCATAAAAAGTTTAAACTCTCAAACCAAACAGGACTTACCAACATTTTAATAGAGGACAAAAATCCCTTTGAGGTTATACAAAAATACAGCGACAATCTTTATATCCTAACAAGTGGAATACTTCCTCCAAATCCTGCGGAGGTTGTTGCATCAAACAAGCTAAGAAATTTTATAAATGAAATGAAAAACCACTTTGACTATATACTTCTTAACTCACCACCTGTTATTGCAGTAACAGATGCACAAATACTATCAAGCTTTTTAGATGGAGTTATACTTGTTGTATCAAGTGGTGAGGCTGAAAAGGAACTTGTTAAAAAGTCAAAGGATCTTCTTGACAAGGTAAATGCCAATATAATAGGTGTTGTATTAAATAAGCTTGAGTTAAAATCAAGGAAGGGCTATGGATATTATTACTATTATTATGGTGAAGAAGGAAGTGCTAAAAAATGATAGATATTCACAGCCACCTACTCCCAGAAATAGATGACGGAGCAGACAACATAGATACGACAATTGAGATGATAAAAATATATAAATCACAGGGAGTTGACAAAGTTATCGCAACCCCCCATTTTTACACATCCTACTTTGAAAACACAAGAGATGTAATAAAGATGGAAGTAGAAAAAGTAAACAGCCTGCTAAAGAAAAAAAACATAGACTTTACTATCCTTCCTGGAAGTGAAGTATATGCCACAAGGGACACACTTTTGGACCTTAAGGAGGGAAGAATCCAAACCCTAAACGATTCAAGATATATACTTATGGAGTTTGACTATAGAAGGTTTCCTGACTACGGTTTTGACCTTATATATGAAATAGGTCTTTTAGGATATAGAGTGGTTGTCGCCCACCCCGAGAGATACTATTATGTCATAAAGGATATAACCTTTTTAAACAAACTAATAGACGAAGGATGCTTAATTCAGATTAACTCCTCCAGCCTAACAGGAGTTTTTGGAAAGGACGTAAAAAAAACAGCCCTAAGAATAGCTGAAAATGGCTCCTTTAATTTTTTAGCAACCGATGCCCACACCCAAAACATAAGAGGCCCACACTTTGAAGATGCCCTTAAGATTCTTAATAAATTAAAAAAAGATTATTATCAAACATTATCATATAATGCTGAAATGTTAATAAAAAATGTCGAAATATGTAGCAAACTTAACAAAATCAAAGAAAAACGAAGTATTTTTAATATTTTTAGAGCAACAAAATTATAATTATGAAATATATAATTATTTCGTAATTATTATAAAAATTTAAAAGTTTATTCAAAAATATTTCATATGTTATCATTAAATAGCGATTGGTGATCTGTGAAGCCTACTCTGTATCTGGGCCCTTGGAGTAGGTGGAGATAGTAGGGCACCCACCACCAGATATTTTGTATTTGGGGTGATTTGTTTTTTTGTTTTTTTTGAAGCAGTAAATATAGAAAACAAGTCTGTATATAGCTTAAGATTTTGGGGGATTTATATCAATTGACATTTTATTTTTACATTATGTGGGTAAATAAGGCATCCTAAAATGGGTATTTTTTTAAAGGTGGGGGTTTAAATGGTTGGTATTGATTTAGTTACTGTAGAAAAGCCAAAGAGCCCTATAGCAGAGGCCTATAGGACTTTAAGAACAAATATACAATTTTCATCTCTTGATAAAAAGGTTAAAAAAATAGTCATAACAAGTTCTGCCCCAGGTGAGGGCAAAACCACAACAGCATTAAATCTTTCTATAACATTAGCACAAAATGGACATAAAACGCTTCTTTTAGACTGCGATATGCGAAAACCAAGTATACATAAAAAACTTAAAATTTCCAATTTATACGGTATTTCTGATCTTTTAGTTGGCGAAGCAAAATATGAAAGCGTAATAATAAAGGGGCCTGTTGAAAACCTTGATATAATAACATCCGGTACAAAGCCCCCAAATCCCGCAGAACTTTTATCGTCACAAAAGATGCTAAACTTTATATCTGACGTTGAAAAAAATTATGAATACATTATTATAGATACACCTCCTGTTCTTATGGTAACCGACGCACAAGTTCTTTCTAAATATGCCGATGGAACAATACTTGTTGTAGCATCAGGTGAAGCAGAGAAAGACGCTGTGGTTAAGGCAAAGGAACTACTAACTAAGGTTGGTGCAAATATACTTGGTGTAGTTTTAAATAAGCTTGATACCAATAGACGCGGCTACTATGGATACTACTACCACTACTACTATGGACAAGAGCAGGAGAAGAAAAAGAAGAAGGGATTCCTATTCAATAGGTAAAAATTACATCTAAAGTTTTTGTAACATTAGCCGATATAGTAATTATGAGAAGGTGATTTTATTGGAGAAGCTAAAAAAATATAGATACTTAACTTTAATAATATCAGATATCATATTATTAAATATTTCATTAGTCTTGTCATCATTTTTTGTATATGGAGATAGGATAAAGTATTCCTTTAACAATTCTTATCTATTACTAAATACTGTTTTTTTAGTTGCATCCTATGCACTATTTGGTCTATATAAAAGCCTATGGCATTATGCCAGCGTTGATGAACTTATATCATCCTTCTTTGCAAACGCTCTATTTTTACTAACAAACCTTCTTTTAAACAACTTCCTTTTCAACCAGTTTGAAACAAGGTTTGTTCTTTTATATGCAATATTTACAGCCCTTTTAACAAACCTACTAAGGCTTAGCTTTAGAGTATATAGAAGAGTGAGCATAGGTGCAACAAAGAAGCTTGCACAGGGCAAAAAAAGAGCCCTAATAGTTGGTGCAGGATCTGGAGGAACTCTCCTTTTAAAGGAGATAAGACAAAACATACTTTTAAACTACGAAGTTGTAGGATTTATTGATGACGACCCTGCAAAGATAGGAAAGACAATAATGTCAACAAGGGTTTTAGGAAATAGGGATGATATTCCTACTATTGCAGATAGATATAAAGCTGATATAATAATAATAGCAATCCCAACATTAAACATACACGACAAGAGGGAGATAATTAAGATATGTAAATCCACAGGCTGTGAAGTTAAAATAATGCCTTCAATGGATGAGGTTTTATCAAACACCGAAAGGGTTAGGGAAATAAGGGACGTAAAGATTGAGGACCTTCTAAAGAGGGATCCTATAAAGCTTGACAATAGAGCAATCAAGGAGTACATAGAGGATAAGGTTGTTTTAGTTACTGGCGGAGGAGGCTCTATAGGTTCTGAGCTTTGCAGGCAGGTTATGAGGTTTAATCCTAAAAAGCTTCTAATACTTGATATATACGAAAACAACGCCTACGACCTTGAACTTGAGCTTAGAGCAAATCATCCCCACATAGACATCGAGGTTTTAATAGCTTCAATAAGAGATAAAAAGAGAATGGAAACAATATTTGAAAAATATAGACCCTATGTTGTATTCCACGCAGCAGCCCACAAGCACGTGCCATTGATGGAACACAACCCATCTGAGGCAGTAAAGAACAACGTATTTGGTACCTTAAACCTTGTTGAATGTGCAGACAAATACAGCGTAAAAAGATTTGTACTTATCTCAACCGACAAGGCAGTAAACCCAACAAATGTAATGGGTGCAACAAAGAGAACAGCAGAAATGATTGTACAAGCCTTCGCAAAGAAAAGTAAAACTGAATTTGTTGCAGTTCGTTTTGGAAACGTGCTTGGAAGCAACGGCTCAGTAATACCACTGTTTAAAAGACAGATAGAAAAGGGAGGCCCTGTTACTGTAACCCATAGAGAAATAACAAGATACTTTATGACAATCCCAGAGGCCTGCCAACTCGTTCTTCAATCTGCAGCCTTTGCAAAGGGTGGAGAGATATTTGTTCTTGATATGGGCGAGCCTGTTAAGATATACGATATGGCCTGCAACCTAATTAGGCTATCAGGCTTTGAACCAGAGAAGGACATAAAGATACAGATAACAGGCCTAAGACCAGGTGAAAAACTATATGAAGAACTCCTCTTATCAGAAGAGGGACTAACAAAGACCCAAAACAGCAAAATATACGTTGCAAAACCACTAAATATAGATTATGAAGAGCTAAAACTTAAGCTTGACGCCCTAAAATTTGCACTACAATCCGAAGAACCTATGAAGATAAAGAAGCAGCTAAAGGAGATAGTTGAGACGTATAAGGTATACGATGAGGTTGCAGCAGGGGAGGAATAGGTGGAGAGGTTATCACCTTTCCAACCTATAAAAGGAGGATGATTGAATGTATCGAAAGTACATAAAAAGATTTATAGATTTTCTACTTTCACTTATTGGACTTATAGTTTTATCACCAATATTTCTAATTCTTATGATCGCAATAAAACTTGATTCAAAAGGGCCAGTATTTTTCAAACAAAAAAGAGTGGGAATTAATAAAACACATTTTGAAATATTAAAGTTTAGAACAATGAGAATAGATACACCAAAAGATACACCAACACACCTTTTAGAAAATCCAGAGAAGTGGATCACGAGGGTAGGTAAATTCTTAAGAAAAACATCCCTTGATGAGTTACCACAAATTATAAACATTCTAAAGGGTGATATGAGTATCATTGGCCCAAGACCAGCTCTTTGGAATCAATATGATTTAATTGCAGAAAGGGATAAATATGGGGCAAACGATGTCTTTCCAGGCCTTACAGGATGGGCACAAATAAATGGTAGAGATGAACTACCAATTCAAATAAAAGCAAAGTTTGATGGAGAATATGTACAAAAGATGAGCTTCTTATTTGATACTAAAATATTTTTTAAAACAATATTTAGTGTTTTAAGAAGCGAGGGTGTTGTTGAAGGTGGAACAGGCAAATTAAAAGTAGATAATGAAAAGATTAACATTGCTGAGTAATTAAAATATTATTGAAAATATTTGATTAATAAATATAATTTAATATAAAAGTTCAATATTAAAATGTGTACAATATTAAATTATACTGACGAAGTGAGAATGGGGAAGGGATAAGATTAGTTAGATAGAAAAAATCTAACCAACTATCTAACTAACCAACCATCCAACTAAACAAATAGAGGTGAAAATAGAGTGAAAAAAATACTTATAACCGGTGCCAATAGCTATATAGGTACAAGCTTTGAAAAATGGGTAAGCCAATGGCCAGATAAATATATTGTAGATACTTTAGATATGAAAAATCAAAAATGGAAAGAATATGACTTTTCAAAGTATGATGTTATTTTTCATGTGGCTGGAATTGCACATATATCAACAGATCCTAAAATGGAGGAATTATACTATAAAGTTAATCGTGATCTTACCATAGAAACAGCAAAAAAAGCAAAGGCTGAAGGTGTAAAACAGTTTATTTTTATGAGCAGCATTATAGTTTATGGCGACAGCAGTCATATTAACCATAAAAGAGTTATAGATAAAAATACAGTCCCAACACCAAGTAACTTCTATGGTAGAAGCAAATTGCAAGCAGAAGAAGGTATTCTACCACTTCAAGATGATAATTTTAATGTTGTAGTAATAAGACCACCTATGATTTTTGGAAAGGGTTCAAAGGGAAATTATCCAAAGCTATCTAAAGTGGCACGAAAGCTACCTATGTTTCCAGATATAAAAAATGAAAGAAGTATGCTTCATATAGATAATCTTTGTGAATTTATTAGACTGATGATAGATAATAATGAAAAAGGAATATTTTATCCTCAAAATAAGGAGTATGTTGGGACAAGCCAGTTAGTAAAATTAATAGCTGAAGCACATGGAAAAAAAGTTATGCTTACGAAGGCATTCAATCCATTACTTAAACTAATGGGTAAGAAAGTTAGAATTATTAATAAGGTATTTGGAAATTTAGTTTATGAAAAGAGTATGAGTGAGTATAAGGTTGAATATAGAATTAGGGATTTAAAGGAAGCAGTGAAAATAACAGAAAATTAATTGGAATGGTGAATAAATAATGAGAAAACATATTTTAGTTATATCACAATATTTTTATCCTGAACAGTTTAGAATAAATGATTTATGTGTAGAATGGGTTAAAAGAGGATATAAAGTAACAGTAATTACGGGCATTCCAAACTATCCACAAGGTAAATTTTATAAAGGTTATGGATTATTTAAAAAGAGAAGAGAAATTTATAACGGTGTTGAGATTATTAGAATTCCATTAATACCAAGAGGTAAAAACGCAATAACGCTTGCCTTAAACTATTTATCATTTGTTGTTTCAGGTTTCTTTTGGAAAGTATTTACTAGAATAAAGGCTGATTATGTATTTATATTTGAAGTATCTCCAATGACACAGGCTTTGCCTGGAGTTTGGTATGCAAAAAAGAGAAAGATACCATGTTACCTATATGTGCAAGATTTATGGCCTGAGAATGTTGAGATAATTACAGGAATAACTAACAAGTATATTATTGGTTCCATAGGTAAGATGGTTGATTATATATATGCAAGGTGTACAAAAATATTCACAACATCAACAAGTTTTATTGAGGCCATTGCTAAACGAGGGGTACCAAGAGAAAAAATTGAATTTTGGCCACAATATGCAGAAGATTTTTATATACCATTAGAAAAAAATAATATTAAAGAAATTCCACATGATGATGCTTTTAATATAATATTTGCAGGCAATATTGGTAGTGCTCAAGGATTAGATATATTACCCAATGTAGCATCATTATTGAAAGATAAATCTTTAGAAAGAAAAATACGTTTTAATATAGTTGGTGATGGAAGATATAAAGAAACATTAATAGAAATTGTTAATTCTTTAAATGTTTCAGATATGTTTAACTTCATAGACAAACAACCAGCATCAAGAATTCCTGAATTTATGGCAGCTTGCGATGCAGCTTTTATTTGTTTAACTGACAGTCCACTTTTTGAAATGACAATACCAGCAAAACTTCAATCATATTTGGCTTGTGGGATACCAATTATTGCTTCTGCTAATGGAGAAACTGCTAAGATAATTAGTGAAGCAAATGCAGGTATATGTAGCCCATCAGGAGATGCTGAGAAGTTAGCTGAAAATATAATTAAAATGGCTAACAAATCTTGTGAGGAATTAAGGTATATAGGGAAAAATGCTAGGGAATATTATATTAGAAATTTTAATAAAAAAGACTTAATCGATAAGATTGATATATATTTTGAAAATAATTTGACTTTGGAGGTATAAATATGTTTAAAAATAAAACCTTACTAATTACAGGAGGTACAGGAACTTTTGGTAATGCTGTATTAAAGAGATTTCTTAATACAGATATTGGCGAAATAAGGGTTTTTTCTCGTGATGAGAAAAAACAAGATGATATGAGAAAGTTTTATCGTAATGATAAAATAAAATTTTATATAGGTGATGTAAGAGATCCACAAAGCATAAAAAATGCTATGTATGGTGTAGATTATGTATTTCATGCAGCAGCATTGAAACAAGTTCCATCATGCGAATTTTTCCCACTTGAGGCAGTAAAAACAAATGTCATAGGAACAGAAAATGTTTTGAATGCTGCAATTGAATGTGGTGTTAAAAAGGTAATATGTCTTTCAACAGATAAAGCAGCATACCCAATAAATGCAATGGGAATATCAAAGGCAATGATGGAAAAGGTATTTATAGCAAAATCAAGAACAATATCACCAGATAAAACGCTTATTTGTGGTACAAGATATGGCAATGTAATGGCATCACGTGGATCAGTAATTCCATTATTTATTCAGCAAATTAAAAGTGGACAACCACTTACAGTTACAGACCCAAACATGACAAGATTTTTAATGAGCATTGAGGAAGCAGTTGAACTTGTTGTATATGCATTTAAACATGCTCAATCAGGAGATATATTTGTTCAAAAAGCACCTTCAGCAAGAATTGGTGATTTAGCACAGGCTATAAAGGAAATATTTAATGCAGATAATGAAATAAAAGTTATAGGAACTCGTCATGGTGAAAAACTATATGAAACACTATTAACTAAAGAAGAATATCTTGTAGCGGAAGATTTAGGAGGGTTCTACAGAGTTCCTGCAGATAACAGAGATTTAAATTACGGAAAATATTTTGAAGAAGGAAATAGAGACTTATCAAATTATAGAGAATACAACTCACATAATACAACTATCTTGAATGTTGAACAAATAAAGGAAAAGCTACTTTCACTTGATTATATGAAGCAAGAACTACAGGAGTTTAACAATGTAAAAGAAGCTGCTATAACAATAGAAAAAATGATATAAGAAAGGTGAAAAAAATGAAAATACTTGTAACAGGTTCTAAGGGCTTTGTAGGTAAAAATTTAATAGCGGAACTTAAAAACAGAGGATATAATTCAATATATGAATTTGATAAGGATACTGATAAAAGTCTTTTAAATGAATTTACTAAAGACTGTGAATTTGTATTTCACCTTGCGGGAGTAAATAGGCCACAAAATGAAGAAGAATATATGCAAGGAAATTTTGGTTTTACAAGTGAGTTGTTAAGCCTGTTAAAAAAGTATAATAATAAATCTCCAATACTAATAACATCATCTATACAAGCGATGCTTGACAATCCTTATGGAAGAAGCAAAAAAGCAGTAGAGGATTTAGTATTTAGCTTTGGAAAAGAAAATGGAAATAAAACATTAGTTTATAGATTGCCAAATTTATTTGGTAAATGGTGCAGACCAAACTATAATAGTGCAGTTGCAACATTTTGCCATAATATAGCAAATGATTTACCTATAAAGATAAATGATCCAAATGTTGTCTTAATTCTTGCATATATTGATGATGTGGTAGAAGATTTTATAAACGCTTTGGAAGGTAAAGAAAATAGAGTGGGGGAATTTTGTGAAGTATCAAAAATATATACAGCTTCTTTAGGGCAGATTGCAGAACTTATATATTCTTTCAAGAAGAGTAGAGAAGAAAGAACCATTCCTAATATGAGTGATGAATTTACAAAGAAACTTTATAGTACCTATCTTAGCTATTTACCAAAGGATAAGTTTAGTTATGAATTAAAAATGAATGTTGATAATAGAGGCTCATTTACCGAATTTATAAGAACTATAGATAGGGGACAGATATCTGTTAATATTTCAAAACCAGGTATTACAAAGGGTAATCACTGGCATCATACAAAAAACGAAAAATTCCTTGTTATAAGTGGGAAAGGTGTAATTAGATTTAGAAGGATTGATTCAGATGAAGTTATAGAGTATTATGTAAGTGGTGATAAATTAGAGGTAGTTGATATACCACCAGGATACACACACAATATAGAGAACCTTGGAGATACAGATATGGTTACAATAATGTGGGCAAACGAACCATTTGATAAAGAAAAGCCAGATACATACGTTTTGGAGGTTTAATCAATGAAAATATGCTTTATTATTCCATATTTTGGAAAATTGCCAAATAATTTTGATATATTTTTGAATTCTTGTAAGTATAACAAAACGATTAACTATTTATTAGTAACAGATGATAAAACATATTATGAATATCCAGATAATTTTCGTGTTGAATATATGTCATTTGATCATTTAAAAAATAAAATACAAAATAAATATGATTTTAAAATAAATCTTTCTAAACCATATAAGTTATGTGATTTTAAACCAGCATATGGAGATATATTCAATGAATATTTATCTGAATATGATTTTTGGGGATATTGTGATATTGATATAATATTTGGTAATATAAGAAAATTCATAACTAATGATATACTAGAAAAATATGATAAAATACTTAGTAGAGGATATTTTACATTATATAGAAATAATGAGAAGATAAACAAACTTTATAAAAGTAAAATTAATAATTTGGAAAGGTTTAAACAGGTTTTTTCTTGTGACGAAAGTTTTGCTTTTGATGAATGGGGGCATTGGGGTATAAATTATATTTTTAAACAAAATAATATTCGTATGTATGATGAGATAATTTTTCACGACATATATGTTGGAAAATATGGATTTTATCCATATCAATTAATGAAAAAAGAATATGTAAAAAATAATATTTATTTATTTGAAAAAGGTTCATTATTTAGACTTGGTTTAATGAACAATGAATTAATTAAAAATGAAATATTGTATGTACATTTTCAAAAAAGAAATATGGAAATAAATGGCATATACAGTAATGATCGAATATTAATTGCACCCAACAAATATATAAGAATTTCTGACGATTTTGAAATTAATAAAAAAATTATTTCAGAATATGGAAAAGATAAATTAATATATAAAGATTATATTGTCTATAGGATAAAAAATTTACAGAAAAAAATACAAAAAACATTAAAAAGAGGTAGATGACATGAAAAGGCTTAAGGTTATGACAGTTGTTGGAACAAGACCTGAAATAATAAGACTTTCACAAGTTATAAAAAAACTTGAAGAATCAGAAGCAATCGACCATATATTAGTTCATACAGGACAAAATTATGATTATGAATTAAATGAAGTGTTTTTTAAAGACTTAGAATTAAAAAAGCCTGATTATTTCCTTGATGCTGCAACAGGAACAGCAGTAGAAACAATAGGAAATATTTTAATAAAAATTGATCCAATTTTAGAAAAAGAAAATCCTGATGCACTTCTTGTGCTTGGAGATACAAACAGTTGTCTTAGTGCAATTGCAGCTAAGAGAAGACACATACCAATATTCCATATGGAAGCAGGAAATAGATGCTTTGACCAAAGGGTACCAGAAGAAACAAATAGAAAAATTGTTGACCATACAGCAGATATTAATTTAACCTATAGTGATATAGCAAGGGAATATTTAATAAGAGAAGGATTCCCAATAGATAGAATAATAAAAACAGGAAGCCCAATGTATGAGGTAATTCAAGCTAAAATGAAGGATATAGAAAAATCTGATGTGATTGAAAGACTTGGACTTGAAGAGGGAAAATATTTTGTAGTTTCAGCCCATAGAGAGGAAAACATAAACTCAGAAGAGAATTTTATGGATTTAGTTGAAAGCTTAAATGCTATTGCAGAAAAGTATAACTTACCTGTGATAGTTAGTACACATCCAAGAACAAGAAAAATGATTGAAGCTAAAGGAATAAATTTTAATCCTTTAATACAAACACTTAAACCACTTGGATTTAATGATTATGTAAAGCTACAAATGAATGCAAAAGCAGTTTTAAGTGATAGTGGAACAATTAGTGAAGAATCCTCAATTTTAGGATTAAGAGCATTAAATATAAGACAAGCCCATGAAAGACCAGAAGCAATGGAAGAAGCTTCTGTTATGATGGTTGGATTAAAGAAGGAAAGAATATTACAAGGACTTGAAATTTTAGAGACACAAAAGAAAGATACATTAAGATTAGTTAGAGATTATAGTATGCCTAATGTGTCTGAAAAGGTATTAAGAATAATACTTTCTTATACGGATTATGTAAATAGAGTTGTGTGGGGGAAGAATTAATGAAGGTTTTACAAATAAATTCTGTCTGTGGAGTGGGAAGCACTGGTAGAATAGCAACAGATATACATCAAATATTGAAGGAACAGGGACATGAAAGCTTTATAGCCTATGGTAGAGGTGAAGCAAAAAATTGTGATAATGCTATTAGAATTGGTAATGATGTTGATGTATATAAGCATGTAGCTTTAACAAGATTATTTGACAGACACGGGTTTGGTTCAAAAAAAGCCACAATTGATTTTATTAAAAAAATAGAAGAGTTAGATCCAGATGTAATTCATCTTCATAATATACATGGGTACTACATTAATATTGAAGTTTTGTTTAGTTATTTAAAAAGAAGCAATAAAAAGATAGTGTGGACATTACATGACTGTTGGGCTTTTACTGGGCACTGTGCATATTTTGATTACGTTGGTTGTGATAAATGGAAAACTGGTTGTTATAACTGCCCACAGAAAAATAAATATCCTCAAAATATATTTATAGATAGTTCTGGTGTGAATTATGAAAAGAAAAAAGAATTATTTACTGGAATAAAAAATATGACTATTGTTACTCCATCTAAATGGCTTGCTGGTTTAGTAAAAGAATCTTTTTTAAAGGAATATGAAGTTAAAGTAATACATAATGGAATTGATTTAAATGTATTTAAACCAGTAGATGGAAGTAATTTTAGAAAAAAATATAGTATTGAAGATAAGTTCGTTATATTGGGTGTTGCAAATATATGGGATGAAAGAAAGGGATTAAAATATTTTATTGAACTTTCTAAAATGTTAGATGAAAATTATAAAATTGTTTTAGTTGGATTGAATGAAAAACAATTAAAAAACTTACCTGAAAATATTGTAGGTATAAAACGAACAAATAATTTGAATGAGTTAGTTGAGATATATTCAGCTGCAGATATTTTTGTTAATCCGACATTAGAAGATAATTTCCCGACAGTAAATTTAGAAGCACTTGCTTGCGGCACACCAGTTATTACTTTTAATACAGGAGGAAGTGTGGAGTGCGTGGATGAAAGCTGTGGAGTGATTGTTAATAAAGGTGATATTAAAGAATTACAAGAAAAAATTAAAACAATCAAAATTAAAAAAGATTATTGTTTTATACAAGCAAAAAAATTTGATAAGAAAAATAAATTTAATGAATATATTAATATGTATAAAAAAGATGGTGATTTATTATGAAAATAACACATATATGTTTATGTGGACCGGTAACAGATAATTGGACTTATCAAGATAATTTATTACCTAAGTATCACAAAAAACTTGGGTATGAAGTTAGTGTGATTACTTCAAGATATGTTTTTAATGATAAAGGACAGTTAGTAATAGATAAAAGAAGTGAATATATAAATGAGCATGGTGTAAAGATTATTAGAATAGAAAATAAATATAGAACAACAATTAATTCAAAATTTAAAATATACGACAATTTGTATAAAACTATTGAAGAAGAGAAGCCGGAAATTCTATTCATCCATGGGGTACAATTTATTAATATAAAAGATGTTGTAAAATATATAAAAAAACATCCATATATAAAGGTATTTGTAGATAATCATGCTGATTTTTCAAATAGTGCTACAAATTGGTTGTCTTTAAATATTTTACATAAGATTATTTGGCGTCTATGTGCTAAAATGATTGAACCATATACAACAAGATTTTATGGTGTTCTTCCAGCTAGGGTTGATTTTTTAAAAAATGTTTATAAAATTCCAGAAGAGAAAGTTGATTTATTATTAATGGGAGCTGATGATGAAAAAGTCATAAAAGCAAAAGATCCGAATGTTAGAAAAGAAATTAGAGAAAAATATAAAATTAAGGAAGACGACTTTTTGATAATGACAGGAGGTAAAATTGATACTGCAAAATGGCAAACATTATTGTTAATGGAAGCAGTTAAGGAAATTAATAATGATAAAGTAAAATTGATTGTATTCGGATCTGTAGTTCAAGAATTAAAAGAAAAAGTACAAGCCTTATCTGACGGTGAAAAAGTTCAATATATTGGCTGGATATCGGCTGATGAAGCATATAATTATTTTGCAGCAGCTGATTTAGTTGTATTTCCAGGTAGGCATTCTGTATTTTGGGAGCAAGTAGCAGGGTTAGGCATACCAATGATTGTAAAGTATTGGGAAGGAACAACGCATGTGGATGTTGGGGGGAATTGTGAGTTTTTGTATGAAGATTCAAAAGAACAAATAAAAGAGAAAATTGAAAAATTATTGTATGATAAAATTTTATATTTAAGAATGAAACAAATATCAGAAAATCAGGGGATTAGTGTCTTTTCTTATAAAAAAATTGCTGAAAAAAGTGTAAATTTTAAATAATTATCAAATGTAACTAAATTAATTCGATTTATTAATTAAAAATAAAGGATGGTTGAAATGAAAAAATTTTTACCTATAATTATTATTTTTTTCCCTCAACTCTTTTTTGCTATATTTAATATTTTTGGTAAAACTTATGAAGGGAGAGAATCTTCACAAATTTATATAATATTAAATATAATAGTTTATTCTTTATCTATAATTATATATTTTGTTAGAGTATTTTATAAAAGAATTAAATTTAATAAAAATAAATTATTAATTTTGTTCAGTATAGCAGTAATAATTATGTTTTTTTTTATTGAAGATGCTTTAGTAGGAATAAACAGTATAGGTACAAAATCATTCATTCTCTTTAATGTTTTTGCAATACCTAATGTAATTATGGGAATTTATATAAGTGATGATGAATATTGTGAATATTTAAAATCAATAGAAATAATAATGTTAATTTTTACAATTTCAACAATAAAAACAATTTATAATACTTTAATATTGGGATATAAACCAAATATTGGTGGTGGAAGCTATCAATTTGCTGGTTACACAGCAGCTTTAGCTTTAGGAATTAATTTATGTTTTATTGTTTGGGATAAAAATATCGCAAGGTTTAATATTTTTAAATCTAAATTATATAAAATATTAAGTTATTTTTTGGTAATATTCCAATTGGTTGGCGTTATGACAACAGGTGCAAGGGGGGCGATGATTTTAGTAATTTTTTATTTAATTTATTTTTTAATTTTAGTTAGAAATGATAGATTATCGATATTAAATAAAATATGTATTGTTATTATTGTTATTATATTGTATTTAAATATATTACCTATATTAATTAATAATTCTGTGTTTAATAGTTCGTTAAGAAGATTGTTTGAATATGTGTCAGATAATGGAATTAATTGGGAAGGAACTTCGGGACGGGATATAATTTATATTTTAACTATAGAATTGATAAAACTATCACCAATTTATGGATATGGATTATTTAGTTATTATAATTATCTTAATAGCTATCCTCATAATTTGTTTTTAGAGATTCTGGTACAGGGAGGCATAATATATTTAAGTATATTTATAATTATCAACTATTTAGTTATTAAGAAACTAAATAAAATAACGAGGAAAGATGTAAATTTAAAAATACTAAATACATTAGCAATTTATTGCTTTGTTTTATTAATGTTTAGTGGAACTTACATGACAAACAATCAATTTTGGTTTATATTATCGTTTGTTGTAAATTTTAAAACAAATAAACAAATTAATTAAGTTGTGTATAATTATAGGGTAAATTAATTGTGGAAATTATACAATTATAATTATATGCATTAACAATCAATATCAATATGTGATAATACGATAATAATCCAATTTTAAGATAACATATGATACATAGTATATGATTAAGTTGGAGTACCAATAAAAGATTGGGACATTGTGTGTGATAGAAATAAAATATTGATTGATTAAGATGTTTGGATAGGTATTAATTACGTTATTGTTGGTAATATAAATAAAGGTAAAGTGAGTTGTAATTTGTACAATTTTTGTAGTTATTAAAGACATAACTAATTATTGTGTTATTGTTGGAAATCCATATAAAGTAATTAAAAAAGATGATGTATAATTGTAAAAATATATAAAGTAAAATAAATACAAACTATATAGAGAACTGAAATAATAATAATAATAATCTATATAGTTACTTTTTAATTAGAACTAAGATATTAAAACTAATAGAAATATCGATTTTATCAGCTATTTATATTAATTATTAATTTAGAATTATAAGACGTAAAGGATGTATATACGATAGTTAAATTATTGGTGTTACATATAAGAATATAAAATGAAAAAAATTAAATTTATATTCATTTAAAAGGGGGAGACCAAAGATGAAAATTGCAGTAGCAGGATTAGGATATGTAGGACTATCCATAGCAGTACTTTTAGCACAACACAATGAAGTTGTGGCTGTAGATGTATTACAAGAAAAAGTAGATATGGTTAATGACAAAATATCTCCAATAGTTGATAAAGAGATACAAGAATTCTTACAAACAAAGGAGCTAAATTTAAAGACGACAACAGATACATATAAGGCATATAAGGATGCTGAATACGTAGTTATTGCAACTCCAACAGATTATGATCCAGAGAAAAACTATTTTAACACAAGAACAGTGGAAAGTGTTATAGCTACAGTTCTTGCAATAAATCCAGACGCAGTTATGGTTATAAAATCAACTGTACCTGTAGGATATACAAAGAAGGTTAAAGAGATGTTTGATACAGAAAATATAATATTCTCACCAGAATTTTTAAGAGAAGGAAAGGCACTTTATGATAACCTTTATCCTTCAAGAATAATAGTAGGTGAAAAATCAGAGAGGGCTGAAAGATTTGCAAATTTACTTCTGCAAGGAGCAATAAAGAAGGATGTTCCTGTATTATTTACAGATTCAACAGAGGCAGAGGCTATAAAGCTATTTGCAAATACATACCTTGCAATGCGAGTAGCCTTCTTTAATGAGCTTGATACCTATGCAGAAGTTAGAGGACTAAATACAAAACAAATAATAGAGGGTGTTTGTTTAGATCCAAGAATAGGAAACCATTATAATAACCCATCCTTCGGATATGGTGGATATTGTCTTCCAAAGGATACTAAACAGCTTCTTGCAAATTATCAAGATGTACCAAATAATTTGATTGAGGCAATAGTTAAAGCAAATACAACAAGAAAAGACCATATAGCTGAAATGATAATAAAGAGAAATCCAAAGGTTGTAGGTATATATAGACTTACAATGAAAACTGATTCAGATAACTTTAGACAATCGGCTATACAGGGTGTAATGAAGAGAATAAAGGCAAAGGGAATAGAGGTTGTTGTATATGAACCTGTTTTAAAAGAGGACAAGTTCTTTAATTCAAGGGTAATAAAAGATTTTAATGAGTTTAAGGAAATATCAGATGTAATTGTTGCAAACAGAATGTGTGAGGAGTTAGAGGATGTAAGGGATAAGGTTTATACAAGGGATTTATATGGTAGAGACTAAGAGGTGACTAAATGAAAAAAACTGCTTTAATCATAATGATAATTACTATTTTTTCTAAATTTTTAGGTTTTGCAAGGGAAGTTTCTTTGTCTTACTTCTTTGGGGCGAATAATGTTACAGATGCATATTTGATTTCGCTAACAATACCAGGTGTTTTATTTGCTTTTATTGGAACAGCTATAAGCACAGGGTTTATTCCTATGTTTAGTGATTTAAAAGCCAAAGAAGGTGAAGAGAAGACAATTAAATTTACTAATAATATAGTAAACATTTTAATTGTACTATGTACAATATTGGTTGTTATAACTGTATTATTTACAACACCTATAGTAAAATTGTTTGCAACAGGTTTTAGTGGTGAAACATTAAAGCTGGCAGTTAAATTTACAAGGATAAGTATTTTTGGAATATATTTTTCTGGTTTAGTATATATTTTTTCAGCTTATTTGCAGATAAAAAATAATTTTGTTATTCCAGCATTAATTGGATTTCCAATGAATATTATAATAATATTTTCTATGTTTGTGGCATCTAAAACATATAATATATATTTATCTATAGGTAGTGTTGTAGCTTTTTTAGCACAGCTTCTTTTACTATTACCTTTTGTTTTTAAAAAGGGGTATAAATTTACTTTTATATTTAATGTTAAGGATAAATATATTAAAAACTTAATAGCTATAGCATTACCTGCTATATTCGGTGTTTCGGTGAATCAATTAAATGTATTGGTAGACAGAACAATTGCATCTAAAATAGCAGAGGGTGGGATTTCAGCGTTAAATTATGCTAATAAATTAAATGGATTTGTCATGGGATTGTTTGTAACATCTATAAGTACAGTAATATTTCCTTTGATATCAAAGATGGTTGCAGAAAATAATTATGAAGGGTTGAAAAAGTCTTTATCAGAATCAATTTCTGCAATAAATTTTCTTGTTATTCCTTCAACAGTGGGAGCTATGGTATTTTCAACCCCTATTGTTGAGATGCTTTTTGGACGTGGTGCCTTTGATGAAAGGGCAGTTCAAATGACTTCAAGTGCGTTGTTTTTCTATTCAATTGGTATGATAGGGTATGGACTTCGTGAAGTTTTATCTAAAGCTTTTTATTCTATGAAGGATACAAAAACACCAACTATAAATGCTGTAATAGCGTTGATTATGAATATAATATTGAATATAACGTTATCTAAGTTTATGGGAATTGCAGGTCTTGCACTTGCAACAAGTATTTCAGCTATAGTATGTACAGGCCTATTATTTATTTCACTAAGAAAAAAGATAGGTTCATTTGGATTAAAAGAGATAAGCATATCATTTATAAAAATAACAGTTGCATCTATTATTATGGGAGCAGTTGCAAAGATAAGCTACAATGTTTTAGTTGGTGTAATCTCAAAAAATTTATCATTAATTTGTTCAATTATAATAGGTGGAATTGTTTATTTTGTTGTGATTTTATTTATGAAGATAAAGGAAGTTGATGAAATTGTTTTAAAGATTAAGCAAAAGTTTTTAAGAAAAGTAGCATGAATAAGAAATTGTTTATTTTACATTTTGCTGCCCTTATGGGCAGCAAAAATTTTTTATACATCTTCAACAAAATTTCCCCTCCTTCTTGAAAAAAATTCTAAAAAGTGATAATTTATTATCAAGTGTTTTTTAAAATATTTCGAAAGAATGGAGGTTTATCTATGGAATATATGGATATGTATAAGAGATGGTTAGAGTTTGATGAAGAAACAAGAAGGGAACTTGAGGGGCTTGATGAGAAGGAGATAATGGAAAGGTTTTATAAGGAGCTTGAGTTTGGTACAGGTGGACTTAGAGGTGTAATTGGTGCAGGAACAAACAGAATGAATGTATATACAGTAAGAAAGGCAACACAGGGCCTTGCAAATTTCATATTAAAGCAAAAAATAGAGAATCCTTCTGTTGCAATAGCATACGATTCAAGAAAATATAGCGACCTTTTTGCAAGGGAGGCTGCCCTTGTTTTAAATGCAAGTGGAATAAAGACATATGTATATGATGAACTAAAGCCAACTCCAATGCTATCCTATGCAGTAAGACATATGAAGGCAACAGCAGGTATAGTTATAACTGCAAGCCACAATCCAAAGGAGTACAATGGATATAAGGTTTACTGGTCAGATGGAGGTCAAGTTACAGAGGAGCTTGCAGAGGGTATTTTAAATGAGATAAAGAACGTAGACTATAGTGACATAAAGACAATGGAGTATGATAAGGCGGTTGAGGCAGGATTATTCAACTTTATGCCAAAGGAAGTTGAGAATACATATGTTGAGCTTGTAAAGGGATTGACTGTAAATAAAGATATAGTACAAAAGATGAAGGATAAGGTAAAGGTTATATATACTCCTCTTCACGGTACAGGAAACAAGCCAGTAAGAAGGGTTTTAGAGGAACTTGGATATAAGAATGTGTATGTTGTAAAGGAGCAGGAAAATCCAGATCCAGCCTTTTCAACAGTAAAGTATCCAAACCCAGAGGAGTCAGAGGTATTTGTTAGGGCAATGGAGATGGCACGCGAACTTGATGCGGATGTAATAATAGGAACAGACCCAGATTGTGATAGAGTGGGTGTTGTTGTAAAAAATTCCGAAGGAAACTATGTTGTTTTAACAGGAAACCAAACAGGTGCTCTTTTAACCCACTATATGCTTGAAAACCTAAAGGCAACAAATACAATGCCTAAAAACCCTGTGGTTATAAAGACTGTCGTTACAACAGAGTTTGCAAAGGCGATATGCAAAGACTATGGGGTAGAGATACTTGATGTTTTAACTGGATTTAAGTATATAGGAGAGAAGATAAAGGAATTTGAGATAAATGGGGATAAGAGCTTTGTTCTTGGATTTGAGGAGAGCTATGGATATCTTGCTGGAACATTTGTAAGGGATAAGGATGCGGTTATAGCATCAATGCTAATTGTTGAGATGGTTGCATATTACAAGGAAAGAGGAATGAGCCTATATGAAGGCTTAATGGAACTATACAATAGATATGGCTTCTACAAGGAGGATCTTGTTTCAATAACACTAAAGGGAATTGAAGGAAGCGAAAAGATAAAGAAGATAATGGAGGATTTAAGAAACAACCCTCCAAAGAAGGTTGCAGGATATGATGTTGAGCTTGTAAAGGACTATAAGATGAGCAAGATAAAGAATGTGGTAAATGGAGAAGAGAGTGGAATAGATCTTCCAAAGTCAAATGTAATTCAACTAATTTTAGAGGATGGAAGTGTTATAACTGCAAGACCATCAGGAACAGAGCCAAAGATTAAGTTCTATTTTATGACAAAGGGAGAGACTTTAGAGAAGGCAGAGGAGAATATAAAGAGGTTTAAGGAAGAGATATTGAAGATGGCAGAGTGATAAAGAGTGCCACCCAAGTGAAATGTGAAAAGTCTTACGACTTTATCACATTATCACCAGGGTGGCACTTAAAGCTTTTGCGACTTTATCACATTATTACCACGATGGCAGAAAATTTTTGGATTTTATCTCATTATCATTAGAATGGAACTAATAGGTTTTGCGATTTTATTAGGTTGCCATTAGGTGGCAACAACTATAAGGGTTGAACAATTTGGGGAAGAATTTTATTTGACTACTTTATAATTTCTTAAAATTATGTTAAAATACAAATACTGCTGTAATGTTTTGATTTGAACGGTATATATTATACTAAGATATTTTTTTGTTAACAAATGAAAAGTGTAGGGGGTATTTTTATGAAAGTAAGAAAGGCGATTATTCCGGCCGCAGGGCTTGGAACAAGATTTTTGCCAGCAACAAAGGCACAGCCAAAGGAGATGCTTCCAATAGTAGATAAGCCAACTATACAGTACATAATCGAGGAGGCTGTTGCGGCTGGAATTGAGGAGATATTAATTATCACAGGACGTAACAAAAGGGCAATAGAGGATCATTTTGATAAGTCTGTTGAGCTTGAGCTTGAGCTTAAGGAGAAGAAGAAGGACGACCTTCTAAAGATGGTACAGGACATATCAAATATGGTTCAAATACACTATGTAAGACAAAAGGAGCCAAAGGGACTTGGACATGCTATCCTTTGTGCAAAGACATTCGTAGGAAATGAGCCCTTTGCAGTAATGCTTGGGGATGATGTTGTTGATGCAGAGGTTCCTTGTTTAAAGCAGCTAATTGATGTGTTTAATGAGTATAAGACAACTATACTTGGTGTTCAGCAGGTACCAATGTCAGATGTAAATAAGTATGGAATAGTTAAGGGGATGCACATAGAGGATGGAGTGTATAAGGTAAAGGACCTTGTTGAAAAGCCAAGTAAGGAGCAGGCACCAAGCAATGTTGCAATTCTTGGAAGATATATTATAACTCCACAGATATTTGAGATTTTAGAACATACTCGCCCAGGTAAAGGAGGAGAGATCCAGCTAACAGATGCATTAAAGGAGCTTTTACAAAGAGAGGCTATGTATGCATATAATTTCAAGGGAAGAAGATATGATGTGGGGGATAAGCTTGGTTTCCTTCAGGCAACTGTTGAATATGCATTAAAGAGGGAAGATTTAAAGGATGAGTTTTATAGGTATTTAAGGGATATTGTTGGTGCGTATGAGAAGGATTTTGAAGTTGCAGCGGATGAGAAGTGATAAAGAGTGCCACCCAAGTGAAATGTGAAAAGTCTTTCGACTTTATCACATTGTCACCAGGGTGGCACAAGTTTAGAAATTTGCGACTTTATCACATTGTCACAGGTACACTTATGTAACAAAGTAATCTGGGGGATATTAATGTGACATTATCATCAGTGGGAGACTAATGGGATATAGTTACAAGAATGGCACAAATGTAAGAATTGGAGGCTATGTTGTATTACTTTTAGGGTTAAGTAAGAGCGACATACAAGTGAAATGAGAAAATAAGATAACAATATAGCATAGCCAATAGGGTGACACTTACGTATGGTATGATATTTTTTATATTATAATCAATAATGAAAAGGTGGTTTTATGAGGTATTTGAAAAAGGTTGTTGTGGTCCTGCTCACTTTGGTTATATTCTTTGATATGCTTGCGATTGTGTTTAGCTTTTTTACTAAAAATAGGCTGCTTAATGAGAAGGTGTATTTTGAGGTTTTAAAGAGAAATGGCGTGTATAAACTTATTAGTAAAGAGGCTTCAGAGGAATTAAAGAAGTTTATAGAGGAAAAGAAGATAAAGGGATTTATGGTGGAGGAATATATTGATGAATCCTTTGTTGAAGCAAATGTAAACAGGCTAATATATGGGTTTATAGATTATTTTACTAAAACAGAAGGTGAAATACCAAGAATAAGCCTAAGCTTAGATAAGGAACTTATAAACAAGGTAGATGATTATTATATAAAGCAGGGTAAAACCTTAAGTGATAAAGAAATAAAGGTATTAGAGAAATTAGGAACAGAAATTAATAGTGTAGTTGAGGATAAGATAAATGTTAAATTTGCTGAAGAAATAGAGAGAAACGAAGCACTTGTTTTGGCAAGGGATGTTATAAACAACCTTTATAAAAACTTAAACTTTTATATTTTTATTTTATTAGCAGGCTTATCTACACTATTTTTTATGACAAATTATAGGGGATTTAAGATATTGTCTTTGGAACTTTTTGTTTCAGGTATGTTTTTGGCAATTCCTTTTTATACATTGTATTATACAAGGTATTTTAGTTTATTAAAAATAGATGAGGCTGTAATTAAAGATATATTATATGAGCTTCTAAATAGTTTTAGTCTATATATTGCAAATGCAGGGCTTGTATTTGTGATAATAAGTATACCTATTTATTATATATATAGAATGTATAAAACAAGATAGATTTAGGTAGGAATAGATTTATATTTTAAATTTTTTTACAGGAGGATGAAAGGATGTCAATTTTAGTGACTGGTGGTGCAGGCTATAAGTTTTAGACTTAGTTCATACGTTTGAGAAAGTAACGGGTAAAAAGGTGCCTTATAGGATAGTTGAAAGAAGGCCTGGCGATGTTGCAAAGTGTTTTGCGGACCCATCAAAGGCAAATAGGGAGCTTGGATGGATTGCAGAAAAAAATTTAGAGGATATGTGTAGGGATGCATGGAGATGGCAGAGCAACAATCCAAATGGGTATGAGAAATAGTTAAAATATTAGTTTTATTTTTAAGGTGGATGGAGGAATAAAATGCATAGGAAAAATAGAATAATAGCCTTTTTTATAACGTTTGTATTTTTATTTATAAATTTCAACAATGTTTTTGCAAATACAATAGATAACAATACAAAACAAAGAGTAAATGTCGTTACTGTAAAGAAAAACCCATCAACAAATGTTGAAACAAAAATTATAGAAGAAAAAGATATAAATGAACTTGAGGATGAGTTTAAAAATTATAAAAGATATACACCAAAAGAATATACACGAAAAAAGGTAGAACAGTATCAAAGGCTTTTGTCTAATCCTTATTATGAATTAAGAAACAGAGAAGAAAGATATTTAGAAACATATGTAGAATTTAATACTAATAATAAACCGGCTAAAGATTTTATAGTAATTATTGATATAGGTAATGAAATTGATTCAATCCATCAATTTGAATTAGATGTGTATATAACCAATAAAGACATCGAGGAGTATGAATTTTTAGTAGATGAAAATGGAGATAGAAAAATAGCAGTAAGAATTCCATTTGTTCAGGCAAACCAAAAATATAGACTAACAATTGTACAAAAGTTTGAAATTGCAACCCCCCATTTTTATGATATAAATGTATTAAAGCAAAATCCTGATTATTCAGATTTTAGTCAATATGAAAGATATATTAGTGAAGAACCTAAAATTGAAACAAGCTATCAACCAATAATTGATAAAAGCCATGAATTGCTTGATTCACAAACTAATGTATATGATAAAATTTTAAAGGCATATGAGTGGATTCAATTTTCAATGGAGTATGATTTTGCCTATGGTAATAGAGGTGCAAAATCAGCAATCGATAATTTAAAAGGTGTATGTGAAGACTACGCAAAATTATTAATTGCTCTTTTGAGAGTACAAAAGATACCTGCAAGAGAGGTTATTGGTTTTAGAAATATTGAAAACCTTTCAACTTACTATACGCCAGTTGAAGTGTCTGGAGATTATCACGCTTGGGTTGAGGTATATTTCCCTAATATCGGTTGGTTGCCAATGGATCCAACAACTCATCCAGAACCGAAATATAATGCTGAAAAGAGAGAATGGGAAAAAACAACCAATCTTAGAGAATTTATACAGGATTTCCCATCAAGTGAGCACATAATCTCTGATTATAACGATTCTAATTGGCTTACATATTATTATCACGATTATGAGAGCTATGGCTCAATTTCAAAACTTGATTGGGGATGGACTTTATCTGCATACAATTTGTATGGAGAAAAAACCAAAATAAATCCTGTAAAACTTGATTTTGTTGTTAGCAATACTACTTATAGAAGTATTGACCTGAAAGTCAATTATGAAGGCACTAAAAGTTTAGATTATGTAGAAATAAATGTTTATGACTCTGAAACAAATGAAAAGGTTGATCGCATAAGGCTTTATATTCCAGGAACAAATATTAAGGATTATCCAATAAAAGTTAAAAATCTTATTCCAAATAAAAAGTATAAAATTGAAATTGCTTCTAAAACCAATGATAGATATTTAAATAATAGAAAAACAATAGAGGTTAAAACTTTAGATATAAAAGAAGAAGACAAGATGTTGTTAAAACCAAGAATAGAAAATGTTATTACCTCAAATAATAGTGTTAATTTTGATATTGTAAGCGAAGAAAACCATTATGCTACAAAATTTAGAATTGAGGTTTTTAATAATCAAACAGGTGTTAAGGAAAAATCCTATGATGTATCTACAATTGATTCAAGCTATATCAATGTTGGTATATTAGATAAAATAATAACAGGGCTTAAAAGTTCAACAAGTTATACATTAAAGGTTATACCATATTACTATTCTTATGTTGGTTTATATGCACAAACACAGTTTACCACAAAATCTGATGTTAAAGTTACAGGAATAAAATTAAATATGACGAATAAGACGGTATATAAAGGTGAAGGTTTTAATTTATATGCAACAGTAGCACCAAGCAATGCAACAAATAAAGGAGTAATATGGAGTAGCAGTAACACAAAGGTTGCAGTAGTTGATAAATATGGAAAGGTTGCGACAGTAGGAACAGGTACAGCAGTGATAACAGCAAAAACTGAAGATGGTGGTTTTACAGCAAAATGTACAGTAACTGTTAAGGCACCTATAAAAGTACAGGGCGTTAAATTAAATAAATCAACTTTAACATTAAAAAGAGGAAATGGGTATAAATTAATTGCAACAGTTCTTCCAAGCAATGCAACAAATAAAAATGTGGTTTGGACAACAAGCAATTCAAAGGTAGTAAAGGTTGATGCCTATGGTAAAGTTTATGCGGTAAGAAGAGGAACTGCAATAGTAACTGTAAGGACAAAGGATGGGGGATATAAGAGGAGTTGTAAAGTGTATGTTAAATAGTTAAGGCTTTAGAATTGTGAAGTGATTTTAACTTATAATTGATGACCAATATATATTACAATTACAAATGATATATCTTTAGTTAACAATAAACATAAAAATGAGCGTAATAATGCACTTTTTGCAGTTATTACGCTCGTTTTTTTGCGAAATAATTTTTGTTTTTTGCTCTTTACGTTTTGGAAAATAAATATTATGTATTTTACCATATACTCAACCGGCCGGAAATAATTTTGGAGGGGTAAATATGGATGAGTATATGGTTATAAAAAAATATGAACCGCTTATAAAGAGGGCTATAAGGATGTATATACACGATAAAAATTACTATGAGGATGCATACCAGGAGGCGGCACTATCTATCATTAAAGTTTTAAGAGGATATGACGAAAAGAAGGGAGATTTTAATGCCTATATAAAGTGTGCGGTTATTTATTCTGTAAAGGCCTTTTCAAAGAAGATAAGGGAAAATATAAGTTTAGATGAAGAGCTTGAGGATGGTGGGTGCTTATATGATTTAATACCAGATGATATATGCCTTGAGGAGGAATGTGTTAAAGAGGAGGATATAAAAAAGTTATATAGAGCATTAAACTGTTTAAATAAGAAGCAGAGGGAGATAATAGAGGAGTATTATTTTAATGGTAAGAGTATGGTTGAGATTGCAAGGGAAAAAAGGTGCCATTACAACTCAATTGTAAGATTGAAGGAGAGGGCAGTTGAAAAATTAAGAAAATGTATGAAGTAAAATTATAAAATAAGGATATATCAAAATATCTGGTTTTGTTGAAAATTATGTCTTTTTATTGTAGAATGAATTTAAGAATTGTACATTGTTTTTAGAGCTTATTAATTTATTAATTGACACTGATGTATATACACATTTATTTGATTAAGGGGGGCTTTAATTGAAGTTTAAAAAAATTTTGTTGCAGACAGTCGCAGGAATATTAATAACAACTAATATAGCCTTTGCCCAAAGTCTTCAGGGACTCAAGATAATTTTAGATTCTGGGCACGGGGGAGATGACCCTGGTGCTAAGGCTAAAATTGGTGATGTAGTGTACTGTGAAAAGGATTTAAATAATTTAATAACACAAAAGTTATCAGATATTTTAAAAAGTTATGGAGCCGAAGTTATTTTTACAAGGGACCCTTATCAGGATTATGCGGTAGGACTATATGAAAGACCAGAAATTGCAAATAATAGCGGGGCCCAAATTTTTATAAGCATTCATCAAAATTCAGTAAAGGATATACCTACTGCAAATGGAGTTGAAGTCTATTATTCTTCAAATAGACCAAACATAAAATCAACAAAGTATGTGGAGTTCAATGGTGCAAAATATGAGTATTTAAGGGAGACAAAAGAAGATGATGTTGAGTATGTTTATGTTTTAGTTGATGGTGTCGAGGCAAAGATAGAAAAAAGTAAAGTTAAAATAATAACTTCAACAACACCTTGGCAGGTATTAGAGAGTAAAAAACTTGCCCAGATGGTTGTTTCAAATCTATCAAGCCTTGGATTAAAAAATAGGGGGGCAAAGGACTCCTCCTATGTTGTTACAAAATATACTACAATGCCGTCGATATTAGTAGAGACGGGGTTTATGTCAAATCCAACAGAGCTTTTAAAATTGGTAGATGAAAATTTTCAGATGCAGGCGGCACAAAAGATTGCCGATGCAATAAAGGAATATTATGCTGTGTATGAGAAAAATAAAGAGTTTTTTATAAAAGAAAGTATAGAAATAACAAAAAGAATTGCAGGAGAAAATAGGTATAAAACTAATTTAGCTATATTAGACGAGGGATGGCAAAGTGCAGAAAACATAATTTTAGCCTATGGTGAAGATTATGCAGATGCACTAACAGCGGCGGCTCTATCTAAAAAATTAGATGCACCTATAATTTTAACAAAGGGTAATGTACTTGAAGAGGAAGTTAAGGATAAAGTAATAAAGCTTGGTGTTAAAAATGCATATATAATAGGTGGACAAGCAGTTATATCAAATCAGGTAGAGGATACGCTAAAAAATTTAGGCATAAAAGTTACAAGAATTGCAGGAAGTGATAGATATAAAACTTCTGTGGAGATTGCAAAGTATTTTGAAAGTCCAAAGGAGGCCTTCTTAGTTACAGGAAGAGGATTTGCAGATGCACTTTCTGTTTCAACTATTGCTTCGTACAGGGAGGTTCCAATTTTATTCGTTGATAACAACAAATTTGAAGATGCTTTGGAATATGTGAAAACTAATGGAATAGAAAGGGTATATGTAATAGGAGGAGAAAAAGCAGTTTCAAACGAAGTTACAGATAAATTTTCAAATTATCAGCGTATTTTTGGAAAGGACAGATATGAAACAAATATAGAAATTATAAAAGCCTTTGAAGGAGAGTTTGATTTTTCAAAGATATTTATATCAACTGGAGAAAATTATCCAGATGCACTTTCTGCAACATCCTTAAGTGTTAAGAATAATAATCCGATTTTTTTATGTGGTTCAGGTGTTAGTGGAAATGATTATATAAAAAAATATATAGAGTATTTTCAAGAGGTTGTTGTAGTAGGTGGTGAAAGGATGCTACCTAAAGATTATATCTTTAAAATGTTTAACTAAAGGGGGATGAAAATGAAAAGGCGATTTTTATCATTGTTTCTTGTTTTAGTTATAGTTACATCTTGGTTTAATGGTGTATATGCAGCTGTCGATAGAAAGCCCTATTATGAAGATATAAGGGTTATGCTCTATAGTATGATGAAGGAGAATATTTCTGTTAAATTAACTGGAAAGTATATTTTAGATGGACAAGAGGTAGAAAATAGTGAGTTTATACTTAAGGTAAATGGAGATAAAATTGAGATAGACGGTATTTTAAAGGAGCAGATTAGTTTAGAGCCAAAGGATGTAGATAATTTAGTTACAATTACTCTCCTTGATACAAATTTACAACCATTAAAGGATAGCTACGGAAGAATAATAAGAAGAAGCTATTTTGGAAAGTTTGTTTTTAAAGTGAGTGAAGGAAAGGTAAGTGCTATAAATTCCCTTGATATTGAAAGATATGTGCTTGGGGTTATACCTTATGAGATGTCGGAGAGCTTTCAGCTTGAGGCTCTAAAGGCACAGGCTATTGCATCAAGAAGCTATGGGCTTTATTATCATATTAATGCAAAGGCAGGAAGCCAGTATGATGTAATGGACTCAACAAGCCATCAGGTGTATAGGGGATATAATGCTTCCTTTACTAAGTGTAGACAAGCTGTAGAGGAAACAAAGGGACAGGTTTTAACCTATTTTGATAAAAGTAAAAATATAGAATATATAATACCTGCATACTTTCATTCAAGTAACGGTGGATATACTGAGCTTTGTCAAAATGTTTGGTCACAGTCTCTTCCATATTTGGAAAGTAAGAGGGATGAGTTTAGTGAAACAAATTGGCCAGGTGGAGATAGAACATTTACAGTACAAAAGATTGATGAGCTATTGAAAAATAAAGCATATATACCCAAAACAGGAACATTTTTAAGATTGGATCTTAATAATATTACCTATTATGAAAGTGGTAGGGTTGCGAATATAAAGGCGATTTATAAAGATGCAACTGGGAAGGAAGTAGTTGTAGATCTTCAAAAGGAAAAATTAAGAAGTGCCCTTTCACTTCCAAGTAATTTGTATACTGTAAGGTTTGAAGAGGCTGAAAATAAGTATGTATTTTCAGGAAAGGGGTATGGACACGGCTTGGGTTTAAGCCAGTGGGGGGCAGAATATAGAGCAAGAGCTGGACAAACCTCAGCAGAAATTTTAAGTTTTTATTATCCAAACACACAAGTTTTCTCCTTAACTTCATATATTAATAGATTATCTCTATCAAGAGCTGTTGTGCTTGTAAATGATGCAATAAGTCTTAATGTTACGGCAGAGGATGGAGCAGTTTTTAAATATGAGGTTATAAAGGATGGTAAGGTTGTTTATACAGAGGATGAAAAGGAAGAAAAGCAGTTTAGCTATAGACCAACTTCTGCGGGTGATTATACTATAAAGGTGTCAGCAAAGCCAAAGATAGCAAGCACCTATGGCGATGTAAAGGAGGTAAGCTTCAAGGCTGCACTTCCTCAGGTTTCAAGAGGAGGAGAACAAATTGCAGTTAATACATTTAGAATATATGGAGAAGATAGAATTAAAACTGCAGTTGCAGTGAGCCAAACTGGTTGGGATGAGGCAGAGTATGCTGTAATTGCAAGGGCAGATGACTTCCCAGATGCATTATCTGCAGGTCCTCTTGCTAAAAAGTTTGATGCTCCAATTCTTTTAACAGATATAAATAGCTTAAACCAGGATGTGGAGATTGAGCTTTTAAGGCTTGGGGTAAAAAATGTATTTATAATTGGTAGTGAAGCTGCAGTATCTAAAGCAGTTGAAGATAGAATAAAGACACTTAATATAAATGTAGAGAGAATAGGCGGAGATGATAGATACGAAACTGCTTTGAAAATTGCTGAAAAATTAGGAAACCCAAATGAAGTGTTTGTTGCAACAGGACAAAATTTCCCTGATGCGTTGTCTATTTCACCAATTGCGGCAATTAAGGGTGTTCCAATAATTTTAACACCTAAAAATAGAGCAAATGACAAGGTGCTTCAATATTTACAAAATATAAACCCAGAGAAGATATATTTAATTGGTGGGAAGGATGTAGTTTCTATAGATGTAGTTGTGGGTTTTGAGGATAGGGTAGATAGAATAAGTGGACAGGATAGGTATTTAACAAATGTTGAAATAGCTAAAAGGTTTAATGATATAATATCCCATAATAAAGTATACGTTGCAACAGGTGAAAACTTCCCAGATGCTCTTTCGGGCTCGTCTTTGGCGGCAAAGAATGGTGGGATGATAATACTCGCACCTAATAAACAAATTACTGATATTAATAGCTTTTTAAATGTTAAATATACTAATTATACTGTTAAATTTATTTTAGGTGGGGATAAAGCTGTAACAACAGATAATTTAAACAACTTATTTTCTAAGTAAGTTGGATTATGTTGTAGGAAAAGGTTTGTTTGATTAGGTAAAGCTTTTATAATTGTTAGTAATTTATGTCCCTATAGGTAAAGGTAACCTGTAGGGACATAGTTTTGGTTTTACGATTAAGTTGAAATAATGAATTTAAACTGATATAATATAACGTTGAGAAATTATTCTTTTTATAAAATTATGCAAAATATTGTTGGCAAAATAGTTAGAAAAAGGTGATATAAGTGACAATTTCACAAAAGGAACAAAGAATTTTTCTAATATCCAATATGTTTCCAGATGAAAACCATCCTTATTTTGGTATATTCGTTAAAAATACTGCTGATATTCTTGAGAAAAATGGATTCAAGATTGTTTCTAAGGTTGTTGTTACAGAACCTAATCAAAAGTCTTTTAAGAAATTAGTTACATATTTTAAGTTTTATAGAGATATTTTAAAGGGTATAACACATAGAAATTCTTATGACTTAATTTATGTACATTTTATAAGTCATAGTGCATTACCAGTTTTGATTTTAAAACTTTTTACTAAAAAAAAGTTGATGTTAAATGTGCATGGATCTGATGTAATCATTAGAGGGAAAATTGCAAAAGTTTTATCGGTATTTAGTTATCCACTTGTTAAAATGTGTGATAGAATAGTTGTTCCTTCTGAATTTTTTAAAGAGGTTGTAAAGAAAAAATTTAAAATTAAGGAGGATAAGATAATTGTTTATCCATCTGGTGGAATAAATACAGATATATTTAAACCAATGGAGATAAAAAATAAAACTGAAAATAAAAATACTGTAGTATTAGGCTATATTTCAAGAATAGAGAGAGGAAAGGGATGGGACATCTTTGTTAATGTTATTAAAAGTTTAAATGAAAAGTACAGTAACATTAACTTTAAAGGCATAATGATAGGTTCTGGCAGTGAGAGGGATAAATGTATTGGGTTAATAAAGGAGCTTGATTTAGAAGATAAAATAGAATATTTAGGAGGATTATCACAAAGAGAGATAAATATGTATTTAAATTTAATGGATTTGTTTATTTTCCCAACAAGACTTGAGGAGAGCCTTGGACTTGTTGGACTTGAGGCAATGGCTGCCAAAGTTCCAGTTTTAGGTTCAAATGTTGGGGGTATAAGAACATATATAAAAGATAAAGAAAATGGATATTTGATTGATGTTGATGATGTTGATGGTTATGTAGAAAGGGTTATAGAATTTATTGGTCTTTCTAACGAACAAAGGGAGAGAATTATAGATAATGCATATAAAACTGCACTTAAGTACGAATCAAATTATGTGATTGATAGGTTTTTAAGGGAAATAAATAAAATGTTAGAGGAGTAGTGCTATGAAAAGAAAAAAGGTTCTTTTTATTTCATCAAGTGGTGGACACCTTGCTCAACTTATGCATTTAAAGCCATTGTTTGAAAGGTATGATTATCATTTGGTTACAGAATATCTACCTTGCAATGAAAAACTAAAGGAAAAATATAAAGTAAGCTTTCTTTTACATGGAGGTAGGAATAATAAATTTAAATATCTTTTCCTTTTTCTATTTAATGCTTTTAAATCTTTATATATTCTATTAAGGGAGAAGCCCAATGTTGTTATAACAACAGGGGCACATACAGCAGTCCCTATGTGTTATTTAGCAAAATTATTTGGTAAAAAGGTTATATATATTGAAAGCTTTGCAAAGGTTAACACCCCAAATTTATCTGGAAAGTTAATCTATCCTATTGCAGATCTTTTTATTGTTCAATGGCCAGAGCTACTAAAATATTATCCAAAGGCTAAATATCTTGGAGGAGGATTATACTAACATGATATTTGTTACATTAGGTACCTTTGATTTGCCCTTTAATAGACTTTTAGAGTATATAGATAAACTCATAGAAGAGGGCATTATAAAGGAGGAAGTAATTGTACAAGCTGGTTTTACAAAGCACAACACTAAGAATTTTAAAATAATTGATTTTACAAGTAGTGATGAGATGGAGGATTATTATGATAGGGCAAGCTTTGTGGTAAGCCACGGTGGAACAGGTTCACTTATGATGGGAGTAAAGAAGGGTAAGAAGATGATAGGTGTTCCAAGGTTAGCAAAGTATGGTGAACATAATAATGACCATCAAATTGAAATAGTTGAACTTTTAAAGGAACAGGGACTTATATTAACTGCCTATGATTATGAACAATTTAAAGAGGCAGTTGAAAAAATTGAAGAGTTTGAACCTAAAAAGTATGAATCTAAGACTCAGGTTATAATAGACTATATTTCTGATTTTATTGATTCATTATAAAAAAGTTTAAGAGGTGAGGAGTATGAAAATTACTGTTGTTGGGGCAGGATATGTTGGTTTATCATTGGCTGTATTGCTTGCACAAAAAAATGATGTGGTTCTTCTTGAAATTAGTGAAGAAAAGGTAAATAAAATTAATGATAAGATTTCGCCAATTGTGGATAGAGAAATAGAGGAATTTCTAACAGAAAGAAAATTAAATTTAGTTGCTACAACAGATAAATACAAGGCTATAAAGGATGCTGAAATTGTTATTATTGCAACTCCAACAGACTATGACCCAGATAAGGATTACTTTAACACAAGTTCTGTAGAATCTGTTATAGAGTCTGTTATTGAAATTAATAAAGAGGCTCTTATGGTAATAAAATCAACAATTCCAGTAGGTTATACAAATAACATAAAGAAAAAGTATGGAATTGACAATATTATATTTTCACCTGAATTTTTAAGGGAGGGCAAGGCACTATATGATAATCTATATCCTTCAAGGATAGTTGTTGGAGAACAATCTGATAGAGCAAAAATGTTTGCAGATTTGTTATTAGAGGGAGCTATAAAGAAGGATGTTCCTGTACTGTTAACAGACCCTACAGAGGCTGAAGCTATAAAATTATTTGCAAATACTTATTTAGCTATGAGGGTTGCCTTTTTTAATGAACTTGATACATTTGCAGAATTAAAGGGGCTAAATTCAAAACAAATAATTGAAGGTGTTTGCCTTGATTCAAGAATAGGAAACCATTATAACAATCCTTCATTTGGTTATGGAGGATATTGTTTGCCTAAGGATACAAAACAACTTTTGGCAAATTATAAGGATGTGCCTAATGATATAATAAGGGCAATTGTTAATGCAAATAGTACAAGAAAAGAACATATTGCGAATATGATAGCAAATAAAAATCCAAAGATTGTTGGCATTTACAGATTGACTATGAAGAAGGACTCTGACAATATAAGACAGTCTGCAATTCAAGATATTATAAAACTTTTAAGGGAAAAAGGTGTGGAAGTAGTTATTTTTGAACCAGTTATTAAGGATGAAGTTTTTCTTGATTCAAAGTTAATTAGAGATTTAGATGAGTTCAAAAAGATTTCAGATGTTATTGTTGCAAATAGAATGTGTGAAGAATTAGAAGATGTTAGAGAAAAGGTATATACAAGGGATTTATTTAGCAGAGATTAACTTATGTCGTAAATCGGAGGTATGGTGATGAACATATTAAAGGGTGACAAAAAGCTTGAATTTATTTTATTTTTAATTTTAATGAATCCAATAGTGGATTTGTTAACGGGGGTTTATTTAAAAACTCTTAATTTGAACCCTAAATTTACGCCAGGGATTATTGTTAGGAATTTGATTTTGCTGTATTTGTTTTATTTGGTTTATGTAAATAAGTTAAAAATAAAGTATTTTATATTATTAGTATTAACATTCTTATTTACTAATTTATCTCAAATTTTAAGTGGCCTACAGCTGAATGCTTTTAGTGAAACCCAATACTTTTTAAAATTTGTTTATAATATGGCAATTTTATTAGTTGGACTGGAAATAATTAAGGAATTTAGAGAATATGAATATGAAAAGATATTTAAATATTTTACATTATCAGCTTTTATTTATGCGGTAGTAGTTGTAGTAACATTTTTACTTGGTGTAGGATATAAAACCTATTCCTATAGTACAGCAACAAAGGGATTTTTTTATGCTGGAAATGACTTAACTGCGGCAATTTCTGTTGTTTATCCGATAAGCTTATATTTGATTATTAGAAGAGAAGATATAAAATTAGATTTATTGGTTATTTATAATCTTATTATTATGTTGGCATTAGTTATTATTGGGACAAGAGTGGCCTATTTATCAATATTTGTTTCATTTATTGCATATTTTATTTATGTGGTTATCACAAGAAATAAAAGTATGTTAAGACAATTTATTTATATGGCTTTATTAACGGTGATTACGTTTCATTTATTTTCATACATGATACAAACACATAAAAACATTAACTTAATTGAAAATACAATTGAAAGGCAAGAAGCAATTCTAAATAGAACGGAGAATGATGTAACAAGCTACGTTTTAAACCAGAGAAATCTTAAGTTTAGAGCAGCTTATGAAGATTATAAGGAAACTAATTTACTAAGGAAATTGTTTGGTATAAGTAGGTCTGGTGAGGTTGAAAATATTGAAATGGATTTCGCGGATGTTTTTTTATTTTATGGTTTAGTAGGATTTATTGTAATGACCTTTTATATTATAAAATATGGTATACAATTTTTGTTGAGATTTACCAAATATAAGGGTAGTTTGCTTTATGTTGCACTATTAGTATCATTGTTTATTGGATTTGGATCTTCTTTTTTAGCAGGACACGTTTTATTTAGTGCTTCTGCAGGACTTTATGCGTTTTTAGTTTTAGCTGTTTCAAATTCAATTTTTGAATAAAATTAAATAATCGCAAAATTATTATGAGGCAAAAATAAAAATGTTAGGAGGCTAATAATGTCACAAAAGAATAATATTAAAAAAACAGCCTTTCTTTTAATGATGATAAATCTTCTTTCAAGATTCTTAGGTTTTATTAGGGAAATGATTATTGCAAAAGTTTTTGGTAGAAACTCTGTTACTGATGCCTTCTTTGCAGCCTTTACAATACCCGATGTTATGTATGACCTTTTGGTTGTGGGGGCTTTAAGTTCTGGTTTTATGCCAGTTTTTAATGAACACCTTGCAAAGGATGATGAGGAGGGGGCTTGGAAGGCGGCAAATACGTTTATAACTGTTGCCATAATATTTATAGTTGTGTTTAATATTCTATATTATGCATTAGCAAGGTATTTGGTACCGCTTGTTGCAATTGGAAATGCAAAGGATCCAGCAACTTATGCATTAACAGTTAAGCTTACTCGTTTTATGACAGTTTCGGTTAGTTTTGCTGTTTTTGCAGGTCTTTCAATGGGTGTTTTAAATTCATATAAGATATTTACAGCACCTGCTCTTGGTCCTGTTATGTATAATGTTGGTATAATACTTGGTGCGATAATTCTTGGTGGTAAGTTTGGAATATATGGGCTTGCAACAGGCGTTATACTTGGGTCAATGTTAAATTTTGGTATACAAGTGCCAAGCTTTATAAAAGTTGGAAAAAGGTTTAGATTAAAGTTAGACACACAAAATGAAAGCTATAAGAGAATGTTAAAGTTAATGGGACCTGCTATATTTGGACTTGCAATTATGAGAATTAACTTGGTTGTTAACCAAAATATAGCATCTTTATTAGATCAAGGAAGCATAACTGGGCTAAGATACGCACAAAGAATTATTATGCTTCCAGTTGGTATATTTGGTGCAAGTGTTTCAACAGCTATATTTCCAACATTAAATGCACATATTGCAAGAAAAGAGTATGAAGAATATAAAACAGTTATCTCACAAGGATTAAGAACATTAATTTTCATTACTATACCTGCTACTGTAGGACTTATGGTTTTAAATAAGCCAGTTGTTAGATTATTATTTAAGACTGGAAAATTTACAGAACAAGATGTTCTATTTACGGCGTATGCTTTAGTTTTTTATGCAATAGGTATTTTAGCATTATGCTCAGTTCCTGTGCTTATTAGATGCTTCTATTCATTACAGGATACAATTACACCTGCTAAAATTGGTTTAGGTATAGTTATTTTTAATATAACGTTGAATTTAATATTTGTTAAGTTTAGTAATCTTGCAATTGGAGGAATTGCACTTGCTAACTCATTAGCGTCGCTACTTCAAATGTTTGTTTTATACAAGGTTCTTTCTATAAAAGCAAAGGGGCTTAAAACAAGAGAGGTAATGATAACTTTTGTTAAATCTATTGTGGCGGCTTTAATTATGGGGGCAGTTGTTTACTTAACAAGTTATGGAATGGATAAAGTTTTAGGTAATGCCTCAAAGCTTGCTCAGTTAATTAATGCTGGAGTTTCGATTGGAATCGGTGTAATAGTGTATGTTACCTGTGCATATTTATTAAAGATGGAAGAACTTCAGGATGCAATTAAGATGATAAAAAAGAGACGTAAATAAAAGATTATAAGCCACCCTGTGTGTCTTGTGACTAAAATTTGAAAAATGTCACATTTCACCTGGGTGGCACTTATATAGGAGGTGCCATTATGGAGAAGCTTTTTAGCAAAATTGATGAGCTTAAGGATGAGATTGTAAAGAGTACGCAGGAGATTTGCAGAATAAGAAGTGTTGAAGGAGAAGCGAAGGAGGGGAAGCCCTTTGGTGAAGGCGTTGATGAGGCTCTAAACTATGCATTAGAGCTATCAAAGAGGCTTGGATTTAAGACAGTAAATCTTGATGGGTATGTTGGATATGCTGAATATGGTGAAGGGGAGGACTATGTTGCGGTTCTTGGACATCTTGATGTGGTACCAGAAGGTGATGGATGGAAGTATCCGCCTTATGGGGCAGAGATACACGATGGTAAGATATATGCAAGAGGAACTATGGATGATAAGGGACCAATTATTGCTGCACTTTATGGGCTATATGCGATAAAGGAGTTAGGATTAAAGCTTGATAGAAGAGTTAGGATAATATTTGGAACAAATGAGGAGACAGGTTCAAAGGATATCGAGTATTACAATAGGTTTGAAAAGCCTCCTGTTTTAGGATTTACACCAGATGCTGAATTTCCTCTTATTTTTGGTGAAAAGGGGTTAACTGTTTTTGATATTGTGAAGGATTTTAATAGGAAGCCTGAAAATATAAAGATAGAGTATGTAAAGGGCGGACAAAGGGTGAATATGGTACCAGACTATTGTGAGGCAAAGCTTGTTGGGGATGTAGAATATATTAAGTCCATCATTTTTAAACATATGGAGGAGACAGAGGACAAGATTGAATTTGAAGTAGAGGAAAGAGGAATAGTTATAAAGGTGTATGGTGTATCTGCACACGGAAGCACACCTGAGCTTGGGGAAAATGCTATTATGAAGATGATGAGTCTATTAGGAAAATTGAATTTAGAGGATAGTGATGTAAAGGATTTCATTAACTTTTTAAATAAGTATGTTGGTTTTGAAACAGATGGAAGAAGCTTTGGGGTTTATTTAGAGGATGAGCCTTCAGGAAAACTGTCATTTAATCTTGGAACAATTGATTTAAATGAAAAGGGAGTAAGGGTTGGACTAAATTTAAGATATCCAGTTACATACAAGCTTGAGGATATGATGAATCCGTTTAATGAAAGAATAAATGAATGCGGAATTAGAGTTGAAAATTTTGAACATCAGGCACCACTATACTTCTCAAAGGAACACGAGCTTATAAAGAAGCTTATGAAGGTATATGAGGATTATGTGGGACAAAGATGTGAGCCTATTGCAATAGGTGGCGGAACATACGCAAAGGAGATGGCAAACACAGTTGCCTTTGGACCACTTTTCCCTGGGTGTGAGGATGTAGTACATCAGGCAAATGAATACATATCTATAGACGACCTGATAGCCTGTGCAAAAATTTATGCAAATGCCATATATGAATTAGCAAGATAAAAGTGCCACCCAGGTGAAATGTGACATTTTCCAATAAGTAACACAGGCAATTTTGGAAAATTTATAAAAATTTTTTAGATGTATGTATAAACTATTGATAACAGGTTAATAATTAAAATGTAGCAAAGATGCTCAACTTGAAAACAGGAGGTTAATGAAAAGACTTAATTTGTCAACACCTCTTGATGTACATTTAATAAAAAAATGCATAATATTCATAACAAACACATAAAAAACCAAACTTCAGAAGTTGTAATTAAAGTAAAAATCTCCTAAAGAAATTTAGGAGATTTTTACTTATTATATGAAAAGTGTGCTATATATTCGATTTAAGTGATGATATGTGGTGAATAATGCATTTTATTTTGATGGCATATATTATAAAAAACAAACTTGTATTCAATAATATATAATAATATAGTGTTTAAATATAAATTTAGGCTACTGTTTGTATTATAGATAATTTTTAGGTATTATTTTTCGAAGTTTAAGGTGGCTCTTTAATAAAGAACAGAAAATTTTTAAAAATTTTATGATACTGCATAAATAATTTCTGTAGTTTTAAAAAACAAGTATTTTACTTAAAATAATAGCCACTCATAAAACGAGTGGCATTTTTTTATAATAAATTTTAATATTATTTTTTTGCAGAATAGACTTTGTCTACTTCTTGCATTATTTCTGCAATATCTTTAGAATCTAATCCTTTCTTATTTAATAGCAAAATCATTTCAATATAACTCCTATCAAATTGATTATTATTTTTATTATTATGTTGTTTATTTTTATCCTTGTTTTCATCGTTTAATAACTCAGTTATCTTTTGTTTTATATCATTAAGTCGTTCATTATCAACATAGAATCTATTGTTAAGATTTTCAATTTCAGAAGAACCTTTATGAGCCAACTCTAACAAAGCTTTATAAACTTTTTTTTCGTCTGTATTTAACTGTTCTGATATTATTTTAGAAGCTTTTAATAAAGATATTTTATTTTCTCTTATTGATATAGAATTTATCATTTTTAATCACCTCCATAATAACTCAATTTCATGTTTTAATTTTCTAATTTGTTTTTTATATTTGTTTATTAAAATTTTTCGCCAAATAATTTCTTTTATTTTTTCATTAGAATATATATCTTCTATGTTAAAGCCTTCAGTACAAGAAGTATTATAAATTATACTGTACATTTTTCTATAATCTTTTGTAAAGTTAATTACGCTATTATGCTTTCTTCTTATTTTTTTAGCAATTAATTTTATTTTGCCGCATTTTGAATTGTTTGTTTTTTTCATAATACCTCCTAAAAAAAATTATTTCTATTAGATTATATTAGAAAAAAATTAGTTTTATGCTTTTGTTTATATTGAATATGAAATTTTTTTTACTTACGATAAAAATAAAAAAATAGTTTGGTTTAATATTTTTACAGTTAATGAAAAATAAACTTTGGTAAAACAAAATAACAAAAATATTGAAAATGTCACATTTCACCTGGGTGGCACTTTAATGTGTTAAAAATATTCAGAAAATTTCAAGAATAATTTAATGTTATAATATTATTAGAAAATTTTGAACATTGAGGTGGTGGTGGGTTTGCACAAAATAATTATTGATGGGGAAAATCTAACTATTGAAGATGTGGTTAAGGTTGCAAGATATGGGTATAGGGTTGAGATTGCAGAGGAGGCAAAAAGAAAAGTAAAGGCTGCAAGAGAGGTTGTAGATAGGTTTGTTGATGAAGGAAAGGTTGTATATGGTATTACAACTGGTTTTGGCAAGTTTTCGGATGTTGTTATTTCAAAGGAGGAGGCAAAAAAGCTACAAAGAAACTTAATTGTATCCCACGCCTGTGGAGTAGGAGAGGAGCTACCACAGGAGGTTGTAAGGGCTATAATGCTTCTTCGTGCAAATGCACTGTCTAAGGGTTATTCTGGTGTTAGGCTTGAGACGTTAGAAACTCTTGTAGAAATGTTAAATAAAGGTGTACACCCAGTTATATACGAAAAGGGTTCTCTTGGTGCAAGTGGAGATTTAGCACCTCTTTCACATATGGTTCTTGTTATGTTAGGTGAGGGGGAGGCCTACTATAACGGTGAAAGATTATCTGGCAAAGAAGCCCTAAACAGAGCAGATATAAAAGAAATAGAACTTGTAGAAAAGGAGGGACTTGCACTTATAAATGGAACACAAGTTATGACAGCAATTGGAACACTTGCATTATATGATGCTGTTATGTTATCTAAAGCTGCAGATATTGTTGCATCATTAACAGTTGAAGCATTAAGGGGAATAACAGATGCATATTATTATAAGGTACACAATGTTCGTCCACAGGTTGGACAGCAAAAATGTGCACAGAATCTAAATAGAATTCTTGAGGGAAGCAAACTTACAACAAAACAGGGGGAACTTAGGGTACAGGATGCCTATACATTAAGATGTATTCCACAGGTACACGGTGCAAGTAAGGATGCTATAGAATATGTGAAGAGGGTTGTTGAAATTGAAATAAACTCAGCAACCGATAACCCGCTTATATTCTCAGATGAGAATAGGGTTATTTCAGGGGGTAACTTTCACGGACAGCCAATGGCACTGGCAATGGATTTTTTAGGTATTGCAGTATCGGAGCTTGCAAACATTTCTGAGAGAAGAATAGAAAGACTTGTAAACTATCAATTAAATGATTTACCTGCCTTTTTAACTAAAAAGGGTGGACTAAATTCAGGTTTTATGATAGCACAATATACAGCGGCATCACTTGTTTCAGAAAATAAGGTATTAGCACATCCAGCATCAGTTGACTCAATACCATCATCTGCAAATCAAGAGGACCACGTCAGTATGGGTACAATAGCAGCAAGGAAGGCAAGAAGTATATTATATAATGCAATGAGGGTATTAGGAATTGAATATCTTTCAGCCTGTCAGGCGATTGATTTGAGGGGTATGAAGGGACTTGCAAAGGCAACTTTAGCAGGTTATGAACTTTTAAGGCAGCATATACCAACATTAGATGAGGATAGAATTATGTATAAGGATATAAATAGAGCAACAGCTCTTTTAGAGGAGCTTGTTATAAAGGTTGAAGAAAAAATAGGAGAACTTATGTAAGGGGGTTAATCTATGAGAGAGATTAGGGCACCAAGAGGAAATCAGCTAAACTGTAAGGGATGGCAGCAGGAGGCAGTTTTAAGAATGCTTATGAACAATCTTGATGTGGAGGTTGCAGAAAAGCCAGAGGATTTAATAGTATATGGCGGAAGAGGTAAGGCAGCAAGAAATTGGGAGTGTTTTGATGCTATTGTAAATTCACTAAAGAACTTAGAGGATGATGAGACTTTACTTGTTCAATCTGGAAAACCTGTTGGAATATTTAAAACCCATAAGTGGGCACCAAGGGTTTTAATTTCAAACTCGATGCTTGTTCCACACTGGGCAAACTGGGAATATTTTTGGGAGCTTGAACAAAAGGGGCTTACAATGTATGGACAAATGACAGCAGGTTCTTGGATATACATAGGAACACAGGGAATTCTTCAGGGAACCTATGAAACACTTGCTGCAGTTGCAGAAAAGCACTTTGGAGGAAGCTTAAAGGGAACAATTACGCTAACTGCAGGTCTTGGAGGTATGGGTGGAGCTCAGCCACTTGCAGTTACGATGAATGAAGGTGTTGCACTATGTATTGAAGTAGATAGAGAGAGAATAGAAAAGAGAATAAATACAAAGTACCTTGATGTATATTATGAGGATATAAACGAAGCTTTAAATAGAGCAATCGAAGCAAAGGAAAAGGGAGAGGCTATTTCAATTGGTGTATTAGGAAATGCATCAGACATTCTTCCAGAGCTTGTGAAAAAGGGATTTGTTCCAGATGTTTTAACGGATCAAACATCAGCCCACGACCCACTAAATGGATATGTTCCAGGTGGTATGAAGTATGAAGAGGCACTTGAGCTAAGAAGGAAGAATCCAAAGGAATATATAAGACTTGCAAAGAAGAGTATGGCTCGTCACGTTGAGGCTATGCTTGAGATGCAAAGACGTGGGGCTGTGACCTTTGATTATGGTAACAATATAAGGCAAATGGCATATGATGAAGGTGTAAAGGATGCCTTCAACTTCCCAGGATTTGTTCCAGCATATATAAGACCTCTATTTTGTGAAGGCAAGGGACCATTTAGATGGGCAGCACTATCAGGAGATCCAGAGGATATTTATAGAACAGATGAGCTTGTTTTAGAGCTATTCCCAGAAAATAAACACCTATCAAGATGGATTAAGATGGCAAGAGAGAGAGTTAAATTCCAAGGATTGCCCTCAAGAATTTGTTGGCTTGGATATGGAGAGAGGGCAAAATTTGGACTTGCACTGAATGAACTTGTAAGAAAGGGTGAACTTAAGGCACCAATTGTTATAGGACGTGACCATTTAGACTGTGGCTCAGTTGCATCTCCAAGACGTGAAACAGAAGCAATGAAGGATGGTTCAGATGCTATTGCCGATTGGCCAATATTAAATGCACTAATAAATGCTGTAAATGGTGCAACTTGGGTATCAGTTCACCACGGTGGCGGTGTTGGAATAGGCTATTCAATTCACGCTGGTATGGTTGTTTGTGCTGATGGAAGCGAAGAGATGGATGTAAGGCTTCAAAGAGTATTAACAAGCGACCCAGGTATGGGAATATTAAGACATGCTGATGCTGGATATGATGAAGCAATTGAGTTTGCAAAACAAAAGGGTGTTAAAATACCAATGCTTAAGTAGGAGGTTGTAGGATGGCTAAAATAGTTGAGTGTGTTCCAAATTTTTCAGAGGGAAGAGATAAGGAAAAGATTGAAAGGATTGTAGAGGAGGTTAGAAAGGTAAAGGGTGTTAAGCTTCTTGATTATTCATCAGATACAGATCACAATAGAACAGTTGTAACCTTTGTTGGGGATGTTGAGGGAGTGTCTATGGCAGCCTTTAATATGACAAAGAAGGCGTGTGAGCTTATTGATATGAGAACTCATACAGGTGGACATCCAAGAATGGGGGCAATGGATGTTATACCTTTTATACCAGTTAGAGAGGTTACAATGGAGGAATGTGTTGAAATTGCAAAGGCTTTAGGTAAAAGAATAGGTGAGGAGCTTGGTGTTCCAGTGTATTTGTATGAAGAAGCGGCAACAAGGCCAGAGAGAAAGAATTTAGCAGATGTTAGAAAGGGACAGTATGAGGGATTTTTTGAAAAGATTAAAAATCCAGAGTGGAAACCAGACTTTGGACCAAGCGAAATGAACGAAAAGAGCGGATGTACTGCAGTTGGTGCAAGGGTTCCTCTTGTTGCCTTTAATGTGAATTTAAACACACCAAATTTAGAGATTGCAGACAAGATAGCAAAGTCAGTAAGGTTTATTGGGGGAGGATTAAGATTTGTAAAGGCAATGGGGGTAAAGCTTGAGGATAGAAATATAACTCAGGTTTCAATGAATCTTGTAAATTATGAAAAAACAGCAATATATAGGGCCTTTGAGATGGTTAAGATGGAGGCAAAGCGTTTTGGTGTTGAGGTGGTTGGAAGTGAGATAGTTGGGCTTGTTCCAATGAAGGCACTTGTTGATTCTTTAGAGTACTACCTACAGCTTGAGAACTTTTCTATAGAGCAGGTCTTAGAACACAGGATAGCTGAATAGGGGTGGTACTTTGGATAGGATATTATTAAAAAATGGTAGGATTGCAACAGTAAAATCCAAAGGTCCAAAATTTGGGGGGGAGATGGCGGACCTTGGGGTTATTGAGAGAGGTTATGTAGTTATAGAGAACGGTATTATTTTAGATGTTGGAGGCGGGGACGGAGCGGATTTTATTGATGATAAAACAGAGGTTATTGACTTAGAGGGAAGGCTTGTTCTACCTGGATTTGTTGATAGCCATACGCATCTTGTGCATTATGGTTCAAGGGAGAATGAGCTGAAATTAAAGCTTGAGGGGGCAAGCTATTTAGATATATTAAAACAAGGTGGGGGAATTTTAAGTACGGTTAGAGCTACAAGGTCGGCAAGCTATGATGAGCTTTATAAAAAGGCGTTAAAGAGTCTTGATTTGATGCTTCTTTGGGGAACAACAACCGTAGAAGCCAAGTCAGGATACGGATTGAACTTTGAAGATGAAGTAAAGTGTCTAAGGGTTGCAAAGGGAATAGAACATCCAATAGATATTGTTAGCACATATCTTGGTGCACACGCAGTTCCTGAGGAGTATAAGGAGAATGTGGATGGATATATCGACCTTATGATAGAAAAGGTTATGCCCTATGTTAAAAAAGAGAAGCTTGCGGAATATGTGGATGCCTTTTGTGAAGAGGGATTTTTTAACTTAGAGCAGACAAGAAGGGTTTTAAGGGCAGCAAAGGAGTTAGGATTTCAGGTTAAACTTCACGCAGATGAGATAGAACCTATGGGGGGTGCACAGCTTGCAGCAGAGCTTGGTGCTGTTTCAGTAGAGCATTTAGTGGCAGTATCTGAAGAGGGGATTGATGCTATGAAGGAGGCAGGAGTAATTCCAGTCCTGCTTCCTGGAACTTCCTTCTATTTAAGATTAAAAAAATATGCACCAGCAAGGGAAATGATAAGAAGAGGTCTTGCGGTGGCAATAGCGTCAGATTATAACCCAGGTACTTGCCCGACTGAGTCTCTGCAGAGCGTAATGATTTTTGCTTCATTAGGGATGGGACTTACACCTCAGGAGGTAATATCGGCAGTTACAATAAATGCAGCTTATGCAATAGGACGTGGAAGTGAGATTGGAAGCATAGAGAAGGGTAAAAAAGCTGATATAGTAATTATGAATGCACCAAATGAGAACTATGTTATTTACCATTTTGGAATAAATCATATTGATATGGTAATAAAAAATGGTAAAATAGTAGTTAGAGATGGAAAATTAGTGTACTAAGGGGGATTGTGATGAAGATATATGAAAATACAATAGAAAGATTTTTAGAGGACCTTGCTTCCAGCTCTCCAGCACCAGGAGGAGGGGCAGTTGCAGCATTATCAGGTGCACTTGCTGCGAGTCTTTCATCTATGGTAATGAATTTAACAGTAAATAAGAAAAAGTTTATGGAATATAGCGATGATGTGAAGAATAAGTTTAATGAGTATCTAATAAAGTGTGAAGAGTTGAGAAAAAAGTTTATGGAATATATTGAAAAGGATGTTGAGGCCTTTAATTTGGTAATGCAGGCATATAAGATGCCAAAGGAAACAGAAGAGGAGATAAAAGAGAGAAACAGGGCAATACAAAGGGCTTTAATTGAAGCCTATGGTGTTCCTTATTCTGTTGCAGAAACAGCCTTTTCGATGTTTGATATGGTGGATTTTATTGCTGAATATGGCAATAAGAATGCTATAACAGATGTAGGGGTTGCGGCAATACAAATATTTGCAGCAATAGAAGCGGCAGTTTTGAATGTAAGGATTAATTTAGCATCAATAGATGATATTGATTTAGTAAGCGATGTGGACTTGAACTGTAAAAGGCTTTTGATTGAGGCAGCACAAAGAAAAGAGGAGATACTAAAGAAGGTTTATCAAAAGATATAAATGGCACAAGGTCAGACTTTTGAAAAAGTTATATATTGATTAGCCCCATGAAGGATTTCTTGGGCATTCGTTCATTTCGCTTATCAATTCTAAGCTTTTCTTTGTTTGAAAAAGTCCTACCCTCGCGATGCCATCGTCCTGATGGCCGCTCGGCTCGGCACGTCCTGTGCTGAATTACGGACTTTTCCAAAGTCGAAAAGCCAAGAATTGCTAAAGCTCACGAAAGAGCCCATTGAAATCCATTCATGGGGCTTTTCCATATTTTAGCTAATACAAGGTGAAATGTTATTTCATCTTGTATTACTTTTTTAGGAATAATTTTAGGGGACGGGGAATATACTGTATTGTAATCCAAAAGAAATAAAATTGGGTTGGGGGGATTATTGTGTTTTATTGTACAAGCTGTAAAAGAATAGTTAAAGATGGAGGAGTTTGTGAATTTTGTTCTAATGCAGATTTGAGGGAACTTAAACTTGATGCTCCTGTAAATGTGCTTGGAACAAAGCTTAAGGGAAGAGTTTTAAAGATAACAGATGATAAGGTAAGGCTATTGATAAGGGATGATGCAAATAATAAGTTTATAAAGGAATACAGCTATAGAGATTTAAAGAAGGTATTATAAAAGGGTGCATTTGCACCCTATTTTAACTCTGTTAGAGGTTTAAACTCGTATCCCATCTCACGAAGCTTATCTATTATTGTTGGTAGGGCTTCTGTGTTGCTCTTTGATACTGCGTGCAGAAGCATTATTTCTCCATTATGGCTTCTGTCTATAACCCTCTGTATTGTCGTTTCAACAGGTGGCTGGTCATCTACAAGCCAATCCTTGTGGGCAAAGCTCCAAAAGATGGTCTTATATCCAAGCTTTTGGGTATAGTATAGTGATAGCTCACTGTATTTTCCCATTGGAGGTCTAAAGAATTTAGGCATATCCTGTCCTGTAACATCCTTAAAGGCAGCCTCTGTATCCTCAAATTCCTTTTTAAACTTCTCAAAATCCACAGCCTTCTGTGGCATTGATGGATGTGTTGAACTGTGGTTTGCTACAATATGGCCTTCATCAACAATTCTTTTTATTAATTCTTTGTTTTGATTTATATATGGCCTTGTTACAAAAAACGCAGCCTTTACATTTTTCTCCTTTAAAACATCAAGTATCTTTGCTGTATATCCGTTTTCATATCCCTCGTCGAAGGTTAAATATATTTCCTTTTTTGTCCTATCACCTAAATAGTAGGCATCGTATTTTTTAAATAGCTCAACTGTCTGTTTAGGCATATACTGTGATTCGTTATTTTTTACAGGAGGGGGACCAAAGTCCATCTCCTTGTTGCTCAGGGATGATACATCTGCATCTATTATCAAAACATCGTCATTATTTATATTTTCTTGATTTCCTGATGTCTCTTTGTTATCTTCCTCTTTATTTTCATCTTCTGTTTTTGATGAGTTATTTTCAGAAGGCTTTTGCTGATTTGTGTTTTGCGTTTCATTTGTAGTTGGTTTTGTATTTATATCATTGTTGCTATTTGTTTGTTTTTTACTGCAGGAGGAAAAAAGTAATACTACAGCAAGTAAAATTGGAACTATTTTTTTCATTGTTTGGGCCTCCTTAAAATATTATAAGTTCAACACAAGCTTCTAACTATATTTTGTGCAAATTCCTGTGCTTTATTTTCTATATTTTCAACTTTTTTTATTTCACCCATATCATTTGCTATCTCCATTATAGCAAAGTAAGGAGGCAGTATAAACCCTTTATTTATATTTAGTGCACCTATTAACTGCTTTGCAACAGAATCTCCACCAGAGTTGCCAGATACAATTACTGAAAAGAGCATTTTATCATAGAAGGGATTTCTTCTATAGAGTGCAGTTATTCTATTTATAACTGCACTTAAATTGGCAGAAATAGCATCGTTGTAGTTGGGGCATATAAAAATAGTAGCATCTGCCTCTTCTATTGCAGGGAATATTTCTTTTACAATAGAACCGCCATAGAAGCAGCTTTTTTGTTTTGCAAAATAGAGGCAGGTTTTAAAGGGACAGCCAATACAATCCTGTATAGTCCCATTTTCAACGTGATGCTCTAATATACTTACCCCATCTATATATTTTTTTATCATATACCAAAGGGTTAAGGTGTTAGATGTATCTCTATAGCTTGCGTGAAGTACAGATACTTTAGGGTTTTGTTTTTTTATAAATTTAAAACTAAAGAATCTATCAGATAGTCCTCTACATAAATAGTAGCATATTTCCTCAAGGGGCATATTAAGAGTCTTTTGCCAGGTTCTAAAGTTTAAAAAACCTTCTATAGCTTCAACTACAGGATGTCCTATAAAGGTACAGCCAAGGCTATTTGCTATAAATATAATCTGTTGTGAAAAGCTTTTTGTATAATGAAGTGTAGGACTTTTTATAAGCACACAGGCAGTTGAGCCTAAAAGTGCATCCTTTCCCCTTAGGGTTATATTATTTAACACATCAAGTATATATGGGCATACACCTATGCTGTTTAGCTCTATTGCAAATACAATCCTTTTATTTTTAAGATTTATATGCCTTTGAGGGGAGTATTCCTCAAAGGCATTATCCCTCATAAAAGCCCTTATCATATTATTTAAAACATCTGACCTGTTTTTTGATGCAATAAGTATGGTATCACACATCAAACTCTACCAGCCTTTCATAGCTCTTTTTAATTCTTTCAAAAAGCCTCTCGTCTAAATTTTTATATGTCTCTATTTCAACGCCATATTCTGTTATTCTGTTTTTTATACCTAAAAAGACATTTTCAATTGATACTGTACTGTAGTGCCATTCTCCCTTAAGGCAGGATAGAATGGATAGGGCACCAGAGGACAGGGCGGGTGCTATGTAGGGCTTAAATCCAGTTTTTCTAACCTCTATATTGGCATTTGTAGTAAGCTCTGTAAGTTTAAGTGACAGTTCGTGGTTGTAGTCTTCTATATTATCTGCAACTATTAAATCTTTTCCGTGGGGACCAAAGGCTCTACCTTTATCCTTAAAGTAGCCTATATTCATATTTTGAGCATAGTATAGTGCCCTTGCATACATAACTCCAAGACCAAATCCCTTAACATTATCAGCAGGGAAAACATAATCTTTATTTAGCTCAAAAAAGGCCTTTTTGCAGAGGTGGTCAACAGGGTCTGAAACCACAAAGAAATACCCTTTATATTTTGCCTTTTTTGCAGCCTCTGCATACATCGATATTATTTCTGCATTGCTTTTATATTGAACAATTCTAACGTCAACATCTTGTATAGATACATCAGGAATCTGCCTTGTTATGCAGAATATAAACACATCGCAATCAAAAACTTCATCAAAGGATACAGGTTTAACTTTAGACAGGGAAGTATTATTTGGATAGTTTATTTGGTTTAGTTCGTATTCCCATCTTTTTACCTTATTTTCATCAAGGTCAAAAATTCCAATTTCAGATATTACATCATAGCCTAAAAGCCTAAGTCCAATAGATAAAGTTCCTCCAACGTCTCCAAGTCCTGCAACTGTAACTTTATACTTTTTCTTAAGTGGATTAACTTTATACATTTCCTCCCATTCTTCAAAGGATGTATTGATGTAGGATAATTTACCACCATTTATTAAATCATCTACTGAACTTCCTTCTTTTTTTAATATATAATTTATGTTTTCTTTGTCATCGATTTGGGATGCAGAATTTACAACCTGTCTAAACCTACAACTTGTTCCTGTCTTTTTTAATAGGTATATGTGTTCTGCATTCTTTAAATCCTTTTCTTCTGCCGCATCAAGGTTAAATTTATGGTTTGATATAAATATGTCTCTATTTTTTTTGTATATATTCATCTTATTCCTCCTATGTCAAAATTGGTTCAAGTTTTTCCAGTTGTTCTAGGTCATTTTTTAGATAAACAGAAGGTGAAAGTGTAAGGTCGTAGTACATAAACTTTCCGTGTTCTGGATATCTTGGATAAACAAGTGCATCGCCTATATTTTGAAGTGTTAGGCTCCTCTCATTTATGGCTTCGTATTCCTGTTCTATTGCCTCAAGAAGCATTTTTGAGTTTTCTATGCAAACCTTTGAGAGATTGAATATATCTTTTGCTGAGGCCCCCTTTAGGAAGGTTGGAACAGCATATGGGAGTATTAGGTTTACTGATGGTATTAGGTTTCTTTGAGGATAACTGCCTCTAAATAAACTATCTCCACCTATGAAGGGGTAGAGGGCATCTTCATAGAACCAAGCCCTAAGTTTTGGTATAAAGTAAGCACAGTCAACCTCTCTTTTTTGAATATCCATAATCTCTTTTCCTTGACCAGATAATATTCCCACAATTATCTTATGAACATCCACCTTTTCATCCTTTAAAATAGGGTCGAGGGCCTTTATTCTGTACCCCTTATGGAGTATGTCATCAACAAGTATAATAGGCCTATCAAAGCTTGCAATTGTTTTTATCTGAAGCTCAAGGCTTAGGTAATTTGGGTATGGTCCTATTTTAAAGGTCTTTAGGTTAGGATTAAAGAGCTTTTCTGTGTGTAGTGCCTTTGTTACTGTGTTTGGTACAATATTTCTTCTTAATATGTTCCCATAGGGGACGCACATTAAAGGACCGAGGGTTCTTGGAACCATTTGATACGGAGGAACTCCATTTTCTCTACAAATTTTTTGTACGAGCCTCTTGTATATAACGTCCCTTTCGAAAATTAATACAAGATGTCCAGGATAGAGCTTTGTTAGAGCCCTCTTTAAATTTTCCCTTGTTTTAATAATTGCATTTTTTACAGTTTCAGTATTTCTGTAGGGTTCTTTTATTATTGTTTCTATATCAAGAAGTAGGGATATAGGGTAGTTCATATTTACAGCATAACACCTATGATGGATGTTATCGGTTTTAACCTCAATAAAACCGTTTGACAGTAGTAGATTTTGTATTTCAAAATTTTCCTTTATATCAAGTAGGTTTTTATATATAGCATAGTCGTAGTCTTTGCTAATGCAGAAGGATAGTGTTTCAGTTAAGATAAGCTGAGGGAGTTCCTTTATTGTTGAGTTTTTATCTATATACATACCATTAATTAATATAACTCTTCCTACTGCATTTTCCCTTAAAAAGTTAGAAATGGTTGTGTCATTTAGCTCTATATAGAAGGAGTGTGAACGTAGCCAGTGGAAGGCAGAAAAACCTGCTATGCTGTCGTTTTCTTTATCTATTGCAATAAGAAGTCTTGCGGAGGGTTTTGCAAAAAACTTCATCATTTTTTCTTTTACTACATAGAAATTCAGTCTTAAAAGATGTGACAGCTTTTCAACTACAGCCTCCTTATATTCCTCAATAATTTCAAATTCAAAGGGCCAATCTGTTAAAAGGGATTTATATTGAGGTTCTCTTCTATAAAAACCATTTTCATATATATACCTCTGTACAAGAGGATCAACTAAATTAGAAATATCCCTATTTTCATCTATGCTATCTCTTATTTGAGTTGAACTTATGTCCTCGTATTGGGGTGGAAGGTTTAATTTTATAACGTCCCCCTCTATATTTTTTATTGCCTCATCAAACATTTCTTGGCTGTATTCATTTATACTCCTTCTTTCAAATATTAGGTGATTTAGTGTGTGAATGGAGTCTTGTTCCTTTGGTTTTTTATATGCCGAGGCGTTTATTACGACATCACTTCCAACTACAATGTATACTTCAAAATCCTTAAATATTTCCTTTAACCTTCTTATATCTTTTGGATTTGAAATATTTATAGGCTGTGTTTCAGGGAATAGGAATATATTGTTTTCATCTGCAATAGAGAGGGCAGCAATAGTTCTTCGTATTAGGTTTGGCAATGTCTTTTTAGACCAAGAAAACTCATCTATTGCAATATATACCTCAAATCCTAAATCCCTTATTGCCTTTGCTATCTCCTTGTGGCTTAGGGAGAATGGATCGAAAGTTCCTGGCATAAAGGCTATTCGTTTTGGTATATTTAAATTTATTTTTGATATTGTATTTTGTTCAGATATAAACCTATAAATATGGTTTAATGCAGCAGAATTTACTAAGAATAAAAGTTCATCCTCCTCAAACTGACCAATTATAGACAAAAATTTCTTTGCAATTATATTAAAAATTTCCTTTTTATTCTCTAAGGATAGGGTTTTTGAGCCAAAAATCTGAACACCAATACAATTTAGTGCAAATTGTTTTATTTGGCTACTGTAGTTTATAAGACCGCTTAATATAATTGAAATTAATTTATTTAAAATCCTTTTATATTCTTCATCATTTTTTATTTGTGCCCTATATATATTTATGTTTGAAAGTGCAACAGAGGAGGTTTTTAATATAAGCGATGAAACCCTATTGTTTGAAGTTTTTATCTTTTCATAGGAGTCATCTAAAAACTCATTAAGTTCAACTACAGGAAGATAGAGTATTATTTTACCAAGGTAGTTTGGAATATATTTTGTAAATCTATAACCCTCCATTTCAAGGGCACGAACAAGCTCTACTGCGATTTCATTTCTCTGCTCCATTGGTAAAAACTTAATTATATTTAAAATTGATTCACCAGCTTTATTTCTTACAGCCTCAACTGCACTTACCTTAAGAAGATTGCAGAAGTGGAGTGCTGTTTGAAGCCCTCTTTCCTTTGGATTTTTAAGTGCATAATCTAAGAGAATATCTATTTGTATTTTTTTGGTTATCCAGCTTGTTGCGGTTTTAAGGTTGCTCAAGAATATATCTGTTATGTTTTCAAGATTTTTTATGTAGTAGGATAAATATTCATTTACCACAATACTCTCAATTCCTAATTTTTCTGATATATTAAGCTTAAGGAAGTTTTCAGGTGCAGTTGCACTATATTTTATTTCATTTAAAAATATTTTTTTTATCTTTTCTAATGTATCTGGTGATGGAGTATTCTTATTCAATTGAACATATAGTGTATCAAGGGCCATTATTCTAATATGGTGCCTATCGGATAAAAGTCTTTTTATTAAAAAATCATAAAACAGACTGTCCTCACTCTTAAGAGGGATATATTTTGCAGCATCTAATAGGTATAATTCCATTTCCTTTGATAGATTGTCTTTTAAGTAGAATTCCTGTAGAGCAAATTTGTATTCTAACTTTTGAGCTTCACTTATTTTGTTGAATATGGATTTTATAAAAACAGAAAGGCTGTATCCTATCCATTCCTTGTATGTATCTATTATTTTATGGTCTGGGGTAAGCATAAGTGAAACATACCTTTTAAATAGATAGATTGAATCTATATCATCTTTATCTATCTTTGCGTTCTCAGGAAGCTCCTTTCTATATTCTTCATCAAAGGAGGCAATAAGAAGACCTAAAAGTTCAGCAGCCTGTCTTCTTATATCCTCTTCATTGTGCATTAGCTGTTCATACAAAAAGCTAAGGGTAATAATTTTTTGTTTTTGGGTAAGGTATGTTGAATATTCTTCAATTATATCAAGATATGCACGAAGGGATTGGGAGTCCTGTGCATTTCTTGCATTTTCAAGTATCTCATTTAGTGAAAATTCACTTCTTAATTTATGCATAAGCTCTATATTGTGGCTTATTGCTTGGTATTTTATATTTTCTACAATATCATCACCAAACATAAGGGAATAGCATTTATCTTTATATGGAGTTACTTTGTTGTCATTTAAGGATACGTTTATTCCTAAATCTAAAAGATAGTTTTCAAAATCCTTAAGCTTAGAATACACCTTCTTATATCTTAAAATCTTCTTCTCATCAACGTTGTCGAGTTTGTTTAAAATAACATCGAAGGATTCATCAAGACTGTATATGTACATTTGTTCCTTATTGTCTATTTTTTTATTTTTAACTCTAAAGTCGCTGTATATTAGAATAAGTGATTCTATAGATAGATTTTCAAGCTCTAAATCCCAAGTAGAATGGTTTATAGCTATGTTTCTTATGTAGTTTATGTTGTGCTTTTTAAACCAAACATCAGTATAGTAGTAGTGTAGATAGGGAACACGTTTGAGCTCAACTCCCTTACAGCCAAATTTACCTATGTCGTGGCCTGCAGCAGCACCTGAAATTCTTCCAAGGTCAATAGGTAGATTTTTACTCTTTGCCTGCCTTGCAATATATAGGGATAGATAGTGTACTCCGCATACGTGGTCGAGGGTGTTGTAGCCGATTATTTCTTGGTTTAGTTTCATCATTTCATATACATAATCGCCCTCAAAGGCTTCAACAAATTTCTTATATTCAGTAGCGTCCTCAAGACCTCTCTCCTCATCAAGTCCTAAGAAAAATAGAGGATACCTGCTTTGAAAACTTCCGTCATTGGATAGTTTTTGGAATTTTGAAAAAACTTTAAGCAGTAGTAGGTATGTTTCAAATATTGGAAAATCCTCATCATCAAGACTTAAAGTGACAGCTTCGCTGAAGGATTTTGAAAGGGCATATTGATAGACTGCAAATAGAAAGTCGTCGTCTTTTTTGTAGAAGATGCTTATAATCTCCTCAAGACACTTATAGCATCTTTTACAGCTGTAGTCCCTGTTTACTGAGGCTTCATTTAGATTGTTTTTAAAATCTTGTGTATTTAGCAAGTCTATTAATTTTTTATATATGCTTGAGGATGTTATTAATCTTGATTTAAGTATTAGATCTATAAATTCTCCAAACATAAAATCCTCCTAAATAATAGAGTATATATCTTAATATTACAAAAAATAAGGTTATATAGTCAAATTAATCTTTCCATTATGAATTGTATATGGAAATAATTTATAAAATGTGCAATAATTAAGTTAGGAGGTGTTGATATGGATTATAGTTTAATTGAAAGAAAGGATATCCCTAATGAATATAAATGGGATATAGATACGATTTATAGTAACGAAGAGAGCCTTTTAAAGGATGTTGAAGTATTAAGGGGAATGATTGAGGAGATTAAAAAGTTTAAGGGAAGCTTTAAAAGGGGTGCTAAGCTTTTATATGAATGTCTATCCTTAAGGGATGAGGCTGGAAGGCTATGTGACAAAATAACTGTATATTGTTTTATGAAGAGAGATGAGGATAACAACAATACAAAGGGGCAGGAGCTTGCAGATTTAGGAGAGAGGATATCTGTTGAGTATAATAGTGCAACAGCCTTTATATATCCTGAAATTTTAGAGCTTGAGGATGGAACGATAGATAGATATTTTAAAGAAGTACAGGAATTAAAGCTCTATGAGCACGAACTTGAGGATTTGATAAGACAAAAAAAGCACGTTTTATCAGATAAAGAGGAGGAGCTTCTTTCAAAGACAGCCGAAATGGCACAAGGATTTGAAAATATATTTAAGATGTTGAGCTTCGCTGATTTGAAGTTCGATAAAATAGTCGATTCAAATGGTAAAGAGTATGAGTTAACTAATAATAATTATTCACAATATATTGTATCTAAGGATAGGGAACTTAGGAAAAATGCCTTTAAGAGCCTTCATAATGGATTTATGAAGTATAAGAATACATATGGTGCAATGCTCTCATCTAAGGTAAAGTCGGATGTATTTTATGCAACTGTTAGAGGTTTTAAATCTGCATTAGAGGGAGCTTTGTTTTCAGACAACATTGATGTTTCCTTATACAATAGATTAATAGAAATAGTATCTGAAAATATTCCTTCCCTTGATGAGCTTATGAGGCTAAAAAAGAAGGAGCTTAAGGTGGATGAACTTCATCTATATGACCTTTATGTACCAATTGTAGAGAGCGTTGATATGGAGGTTAAATATGATGAAGGCAAGCAAATGGTTAAGGAGGGCCTAAAGGTTCTTGGAGATGAGTATTTAAAAATTCTTGACGAGGCCTTTAATAATAAATGGATAGATGTCTATAGCAACAAGGGTAAGTACTCAGGGGCATATTCTTGGGGAGCCTTTGATACAAAACCATACATTCTTCTTAACTACAATGAAAGGTTAGATGATGTTTTAACCTTATCCCACGAGCTTGGACATTCAATACATTCATATTTTTCAAGAAAAACACAGCCCTATGTTTATTCAAACTATACAATTTTCTGTGCTGAGGTGGCGTCAACAACAAATGAAGTGCTTATGTACTTTTACCTTATGGATAAATTAAAGGGAGAGGCAAGAAGATATATTATAAGTGAATTTATGGAACTTATTAGAACAACCTACTTTAGACAGGTTTTATTTGCTGAGTTTGAACTTATAACCCACACTATGGCAGAAAAGGCAGAAGCACTAAATGGTGAAAGGCTTTCAGAAATTTGGAGAAATCTATATAACAAATATTATGGAAGAGAATGTGTTATTGATGATGAAATAAGTATAGAGTGGGCAAGAATACCACATTTTTATGATGGATACTATGTATATAAGTATGCAACAGGATTAAGTGCTGGAATTAGCATTGCAAAATCCATATTAGAGGATAGAAAAAATGTAGATAGATATTTAAACTTCTTAAAATCTGGTGGAAGTAAGTATTCACTTGACTTATTAAAGGATGCAGGTGTTGATATGCTCTCAGGAAAGCCAATTAGGGATACAGCAGAGGTGCTTAAGTACCTCATTAAAGAGTGCCACATAGGTGAAATGTGACATTTTCAATAAATGGTTAAAGCAAACTGCAACCTGTTAATTAGATAGTTAAAAATCAAAACTTTTTGAGTGTCAATTCTTCGATTGACACTTTTTACTTATGTGAACTACCACAAACTTTATGGAGAAGGAGCTTGTCAGACAATACTCCCATCGCAGCAAATTACTTAACGTTAAAAGTGATATTCCGCCTTCAGTAATACCTATATGTCGTTGATTTTAGATTGGTGTTTGATATATAGTTATTTTATATTTGATTTGGTTAAATTAAATTCATTTCCACTTACTAAAGTTAAGCGATTTTTGTCATTAATTATTTTAAAAAAATTTTTTATTAAATGTATAAAAAGATGCAGAATGGTTAAAATTAATAATGAAAGCTCAAGGAAACCACCTTGAGATGGAAACAGTAGTTTCCATAAACAGAACCCCCCATCCCCCTTAGGGCCGAGAAGCGGCCCATTTTTTTATGTTTTTTTATAATTTTCAAGATAGTAGAGGTATAATGAAGGTACCTATAGTTGATAGCGTATCGTCTCGGAATCCTATATTAGCCTTTGAAGAATTTGAAGATTATTTTCCACTACCAAATGTAAGAAAATTTTTGTTCTTATTTATGGTTTACAAAATATATGACATACAAATAGGTACTAATAAAAATGATGATGAATGCTTTACTATTTGATATAATAATTAAAAGTAGATTTGCTTGATTAATAAAATACAACTCTTTAAGTAAGCAAGATAGCTATCTATTTTAGTATGTTTGTAACATAAGAAAAGGGGGAGTTTAATTGAAAAGGGTAAAGATAATATTTATATTTTTAATTATATTTATATTTAATTTTACAGCTTATGCAATGCCTTCAAGGCAGCAAATAATACAATTTAGTCAGCCTACAGGGGAGACTTTTGATGCAAAAATTATGGGAGATGATAAGATAAGCTGGGTTGAGACAACAGATGGAGAAGTCATATCACAAGGTGAAGATGGATATTGGTATTATTCGCAGTTAAACAATGGAGAGTTAATTAAAAGTAGTTCGAAGTATTTGATTGATAAAAAAACAGATAAATACCTAACAGGTAAAAAATTTTTAAGCAGTCAGTATATAAAAAAATATAGTAGGATACAAAAAAGTGTTCCTGCAAAATCAATGACAAACAATAATATACAACCTATATTAGTTGTACTTGTTGAATATAGTGATATATCTTTGAAATATGATTTGAAAGAGTGGAACAATTTGATTTTTAATTTTCAATACGATTCGTTAAATAGCTATTATAATGAGGTTTCACAGGGTAAATTAATTTTTGAACCAGCTAATGAATTTTATGAAGAAAACGATGGAATTGTAAAAATAAAAATAAATAAGAACCATCCAAACCCAGAAAGGCTTACTTTAACTCAGAGTCAAAAGGATGATATCTATCAAAATATGGTTAAGGATATTATAAATAGTGTTGATAATTATATTGATTTTAGCAGTTTTGATAAAAATAAAGATAAAGTAATTTCCACTGACGAACTACACCTTATTTTAGTAATTGCAGGTTATGAAAGAAGTTACAGTTATACCAGTCTTCCAAGCGTCTGGGGACACAAATGGGGTCTGTATAATGGAATAACATTAGATGGGGTTAGACTATTAGATGAAAATTTTGGTGGAAGTTATATAATGATTGGAGAGAGGCATTCAGATCATATGGCCACAGTTGGTATAATTGCACATGAGATAGGCCACAACTTAGGCCTTCCTGATCTTTATGATGTAGATGGCTCCTCCCTTGGAGTTGGAATACACAGTCTTATGGGTTTAGGTAGCTGGGCTTATGATACTGGATATCCTGGTTCAAAACCTACGCATTTAGATGCCTGGTCAAAGGTAAAATTAGGATTTGTTGAACCTAAAATATTTGATTCAATTGGTTATGTAACGCTAAATTCAATTTTGTCGGGAAGTTATAATATAGTAAAAATATTAACTAAAAATGTCGGAGAATATTTTTTGATTGAAAACAGGCAATTTGAAGGTTTTGATATAGGACTTTTAGGTTATCTAAATAATGGAGGAATTGCTATCTGGCATATTGATGAAAATATAATAGAAAATAATCCATATGAAATTAATTCGAATGAATATCACAAGGGTGTAGATTTAGAAGAGGCAAATGAAGGAAAATTAGGGTATAGCCAGTTAGATAGAAACAAAACAAATGAAGTTTATGACCATTATTATTATGTAGGGAATAATATTACTTTTGACATGACAACAAGACCAAATAGTAACCTTTATGATGGGACAAGCTCCCATTTAAGAATTAATGTTTTAGATAACAGCAGTAGTAGTATGAGAGTAAAAATTGAATTGCTTGATAAATATGGTGACTTAGATAGAGATGGAAGAATAACTAACTCAGATTTACAAATGCTAAAAAACATGTTTTTAAGTAATTCTCCACAATTAGAAAATTTAATAGCAGATGTTAATGGAGATGATAAGGTAACGATTTCAGATTATGTGATTATAAAACAGTATGTATTAAATAAGATTAATTCATTTCCTGTAAATAACAAATAATATTTAAATAATGTTCTTAAATTAATATATTTTTCAATCAATTTTTTATAAAAGATGTATTTTTAATTGGTATGAAAAGAAATATTAGATTGAATAAAAATAGAAGCCAAAAATGATTAAAAAATGGAATGAAAAACTTTAACTTTTATCGGAGGGAAATAAATGAAGTTAAAAAGAATAATTGCTTTTTTGATAGCCTTATTATTGGTTTTAAGTCTTCTACCAATTTCAAAGGCAGATACAGTTAATTTTACTATTGAGATTGGAAGCGGGGAAGGAGGAAGAGGACAGTACGTAGAAATTCCTATTTATTTCAATAATATACCAGCTAATAATATAATAGGGGCATGTTTTGATATAAAATATGATAATACAAAATTTTCTATAACAAATGAAGATGTAATTCCAGGAGAGCTTATAATTAATCCAAGTGTAGATTTTAGTGCATCTATAAATGAAGTAGAAGGGAAAATAACTTTATGGTTTGCAGATGAAACTGGAGGGGATAGGCCAATAACCAATAGTGGAGTTTTTGCTACAATTAAACTAAAAATTTTAAATAATGCGGAGTTTGGTGATTATCCTATAAAAGTTATTAATAATAAAGGTATAACAGATGGAAATTTAAATGAACTTAAAGATATAACAAATTATATGGATGGTCAAATAACTGTAAAAAATATCTATGTGCCAGTAGTGGGTATAGAAATAACCGACAAGGTAAAGGTTTTAAGGGTAGGAGAAGAGATAAGTTTAACAGTAACTGTTATGCCAGAGAGTGCAAGCAATAAGAGTGTTGTATGGGAAAGTAGTAATTTAAATATTGTAACTGTAAATGAGAACGGAAATGTAGAAGCCCTATCTGAAGGAGAAGCAGAAATAAAGGTTAAATCAGTAGATGGAAACTTCGAAGATAAGTGCAAGATATATGTATTAAATCAAAATCAGAATACTTTAAGTTTCAGATATGCAGGTACAAATAGATATATGACGGCAGTAGAAGTTTCAAAAAAAGGTTTTGATAGAGCAGATACAGTAGTGATTGCAGGCGGTAATGATTATCCTGATGCACTTTGTGTAGCACCTCTTGCTAAGAAATTTAATGCACCAATTCTTTTAGTATCAAAAACTGGTATAATTAAAGAGATTGAAGAAGAGATAGATAGACTTGGGGCAAAAAAAGCATATATAATTGGTGGAACGGCTGTTGTTCCTGATGAAATAAAAAATCAATTAGAAAATAAAGGTATGGTAGTTGAAAGAATAGCAGGAAATAACAGATATGAAACAGCCTATGAGGTTGCAAAATTATTAAATTATGATAAGGCTGTAATAGCAAGTGGAGAAGTATTTGCTGATGCACTTTCTATTTCGTCTATTGCAGCAAAAAATGAATGGCCAATATTATTAACTAGGAAAACTCAATTGCCTGATAAGACTATAGAGATAATAAATAATAAAAGACCCAAAAATGTATACGTTATTGGAGGTACAGCAGTAATATCAGATTCTGTTTTAAATAGTATACCAAATGCAAAAAGAATAGCTGGTAACGATAGATATGAGACTAATGAAAAAATAGCTCAAGAGTTTAAAGATGAGTTGTCCTATGAAAAAATATTTATAGCAACAGGAAAAAATTTTGCTGATGCATTGTCAGCAAGTGCGTTGGCTGCAAAGACAGATTCCTTTGTGTTTTTAACAGGTGATAAAGTAAAAGATTCAACAAAAAATTTGGTGTTAGCAAATAGAAAGGATACAACTGTAACAATAATATTAGGTGGTGATGCAGTTTTACCAAAGGAGATTATTGACTTACTTGCTGTTCCTATAAAATAATTTTGGTGGCTAAATAACCCTGTTTGATTGTATAGATTATATCAAGCAGGGTTGTTTTTTTTATAAAAATTTTATTGTCAAAACGTATAAATATATAGGTGAAATTGCTGTTAAATTATTGAAATTGGTGTTGTTTTAAAGTATAATTTAATTAAATTAAAAAGGTGGGGGTGAATATGGTGAAATTTTATAAAAAAATTACATGCCTTCTCATTTCTATGTTGATTTCATCAAACATAGTGTTTGCAGGTATGCTTGATGGAAAAAAGATTGTATTAGATGCAGGGCATGGTGGTAAAGACCCAGGTGCGGTTTATGGTGGGTTTAAAGAAAAGGATATTAATATGGATATAATAATAAAAACATTTAATATATTAAAGAAATTTGGGGCGGAAATCATTTTGACAAGAAATGATGATGAATATGTAAGCTTACAGGATAGGGTTAAAAAAGCAAATGAAAGTCAGGCAGATTTGTTTATCAGTGTACATAATAATGTATCGGCATATGAAAAGGATGGACAAGTTATCATTAATTCCGCTGTAAATGGCACAGAGGTATATTATAGTTCAAGCAGACCTAATATAAAAATTCAAAAATATGTAGAGTATAATGGTAGCAGGTATGAGTATGTTAAGGAAGAAAAATTAATGGAGTTGATTATGTTTATATATTAGTTGATAAAAATTTGATGAAGGTACCAAAGAATCAAGTTAAGATTGTAGATAATAAAACATATCAGGCACAAGATAGTGTAGATTTAGCACAGATGGTTTTAGATGGAATAACTTCCTTAGGTTTTAATAATAGAGGTGTTAGAGATTCAAATTATTATGTTACTAAATATACAAATATGCCATCTATTTTAATTGAGGCAGGATTTATGACAAATTCTAATGATCTTGAAAGGATCACCAATGAAGAAATTCAAGAAAAGATAGCATATAAGATTTCTGATGCTGTATATAAATACTTTGAGACCGATGAAAAAAATAAAAGAAAATCTTTTGGGCATATTAGGGATCTTGAGTTTATTATTTCAAATAAGTATGCATTAGTTGGACAAGCTATTGAATTAAGATTAGATGGAATAAAAAATTATGATGATTATGTTTATAAACTGGAGATAAAGAAAGATAATAAAGAGGTTTATTCTAATGTATATGGAACCGAATATAGTTATAAATTTACTCCACAAGATGATGGAATTTATGATGTGACCTTCTATTTAAAACAAAAGGAATCAACTAAGGAATATGATGATAAAATATCAGGTAATTTTATTGTGTTTAAGTCTCCTAAAATAAAAGATGTGATAATGTCAGTTCAAAGGATGGATGTAAATAAGCCCATAGTTTTTAATGTGGTTAAGGAGTTTGGAACTATAGAGGGTGTGGATTATAGTTTTGATGTGTATTTAAATGATAAAAAAATAGAGTCTAATACAAGTAGTACAGGAATTTTTTCTTTTACACCAAAGAGTGAAGGTGAGTATAAACTTGTTGTATATTTAAGGGATAAACTAAGTAACCAAAAATTTGATGATATGTTTGAAACCAAATTTGTTGTAGGAAATTATAAAGATATTTCAAGAGGAGGTAATCCTCCTTCTGAGAATACTGATAATAAAGAACAAAACGAACAAAAAGAAAAAACAAATCAGCAAGAATCACTTGAAACTGTAATGCAGATAAAGTATACAAGGCCCTTAAGGTTAGGTATAAGTGGACAAGATGTAAATGAGCTTCAGGAGGCATTAAAGAGACTTGGGTATTTAAAGATAGATAAAACAACAACGTATTTTGGAAATATGACAAGGGATGCAGTTATGGCATTTCAAAGGGCAAATAAATTAACAGTAGATGGAATAGCAGGTCCAAACACAATAAGTAAAATTAATGAAGAATTAAATAAGCAAGTAAAAAAAGAAACAGAAAAAGAGATAAAAACAGAAGATACAAAGAATACAACAGTAAGTGAAAATAAAGCTACAACAAAGACGGAAGAAACTGTAATGCAGATAAAGTATACAAGGCCCTTAAGGTTAGGTATAAGCGGACAAGATGTAAAGGAGCTTCAGGAGGCATTAAAGAGACTTGGATATTTAAAGATAGATAGAACGACCACGTATTATGGATATATGACAAGAGATGCA
>NZ_JAIHAO010000032.1:0-20700 GCF_020054765.1 Caloramator sp.
CAGGACGTGCCGAGCCGAGCGGCCATCAGGACGATGGCATCGCGAGGGTAGGACTTTTTCAAACAAAGAAAAGCTTAGAATTGCTTGGCGAAATGAACGGATGCCCAAAAAATCCTTCATGGGGCTAATCAATATATAACTTTTTCAACAGACTGAAAGAATTTATAGAATATAAATCCTTTATGGGGTTAAAAGTTATAAGTGATGAGGATGCCATTCTTAAGATTTTTTTACTACTACCTTCTTCTCCCATCTTCCTGTTCTATAATAAATGTAATTAAGTGTGCTTCCTACTACCCATCCAATGCCTATAGACCACCAAACACCATTAATACCTATACTACTTGACAGATATTTTGCAAGGGGAACTCTAATTCCCCAAAGTGCAATTAAGCTTGTTATCATAGGTACCATTGTGTCTCCAGAACCTCTTATTACACCTGACACTATGAACATAAAGGCAAATGTAAAATAGAACATTCCCACTATTTTTAAATAATCAACTCCAAAGTCAACCACTTCTTTTTTAGAGTTAAATACACTTATAAGCGGTTCTGCAAATATTATCGCAAGGGAAGCAATTATAATAGAGAGCAAAACTCCTATTAAAAGTGTTCCTCTAAATCCTCTAACCACTCTATCCTTCTTGTTTGCCCCTAAATTTTGTCCAGTAAATGAAGATACAGCAGCACTTAAACTCATTATTGGCATAGACATAAATGAGTCTATTCTTCCTGCTGCACCGAAGGCAGCCATTGCATCTACTCCAAATACATTTATAATTGAATTTAAAAATACCATAGCCAAGGATACCAAAGTCTGCTGAACTCCCATTGGTATTCCTATTTTTATTATTTTCTTTAATATTTCCTTATCTGATTTTATACTATCCAATTTAATTTTAAATAGTTCGTGCTTTTTGTTAATGTAATTTACGCTGAATATAAAGGAAACAGCCTGTGCTATAACTGTTGCAACTGCAGCCCCTACAACACCAAGCTTAAATACAAAAATAAATATAGGATCAAGTATTATGTTTATAACTGTTGCTATCATTAAGAAGTATAAAGGCGTCTTTGAATCCCCCATACCTCTTAATATTGCTGCAACTCCATTATATCCAAACATAAACACCATACCCAAAAACATCGTTATTAGGTATTTATTTGAATCATTCAAAATAGAATCTGGTGTATTTATTAAAATTAATACAGGCTTTGAAACTATTACTCCTAAAATTGTTACTACAATAGAAGAAATTAATAAAAAATATAGGGTGGTATTTATTGATTTTTTAACATTTTCATAATCCTTCGCACCAAAGTATTGGGAGATAATAATACTACTACCCATAGTTACTCCCATAATTAATGAAATAAGCATAAATAATATCGGGAAGCTAACTGTTACTGCTGCAAGCCCCTTTTCTCCAACTCCTTTACCTACCCAAATACTATCTACGGTATTATAGAGAGTTTGAAGAAGGTTTCCTAAAAGCATTGGTATTGCAAAATATATTATTTGCTTTATCTCATTTCCCTTTGTTAAATCCCTCAAATATATCTCCTCCTTTGTACGTTTATATTATATATCAAAATATTAAATTGATGTAATATAAAATTAAAGAATTAGTTCTGTTTACCGAAATATCCAAATAAAGTTACAGACTATAATACAGCTTATTATATGTGCAATTAGGGCTACTATTAGAGTGTGCCTTATTTTCTTGACTCCAATACTTCCAAAGTATAAAGATATTGTATAAAAAATTGTCTCACTTGAACCCATTATAAGAGCTGCAATAAACCCTTCAGTTGAATCAACTCCATAGGTCTTCATTATATCTGTCATAACCGATATAGCTCCACTTCCAGATAAGGGTTTTATTAAAATCATAGGAACTACTCCTGAAGGGATATTAAACAAATTATTTATTGGAGTTAACAATTTAATAAACAAATCAAGAGCACCTGAACGCCTAAACACATCTATTGCAAATATCATTGTCAAAAGAAATGGAGCTATATTAAAAACAGTTTTAAACCCATCCTTTGCACCATCAACAAAAACTTCATATACTTTAACACCCTTAAACATTGAATATATAAGCACAAATAAAATAAAAGCAGGTACAAAATATATTGAAATCATTTATACCACCTTCTAAATATTGTTTCAAGAAATAGTGCTATAAATAGTGTTAATGTGCTAACTGCAATTGTAGGTCCTATTATGCTTGATGGAGATGAGGAACCTAAATTAGCCCTTATTGATATTACTGTTGCTGGAATTAGCTGTATGCAAGCACTATTTATAATAATGAATTTAATCATATAATCCGATGCAGTATCCTTTTTAATGTTAATTTTCTGCATCTCCTCCATAGCTTTAATTCCAAAGGGAGTTGCTGCATTTGAAAGCCCAAGCATATTACTTGCAATATTCATTACTATAAAGTAGAGAGCCTTTTTATTTTTGTTTTCAAGATTTGGAAAAATAAATTTCATAGGTAATCTTAACACTGCATAAAATAATTCTATAAGTCCAGATTTTTCACAAAGTTTCATTATGCCGGACCATATAGCCATAATACCAAGAAGGCTAATACAGAGTTTTACAGAACTTTCTGCCGACTGTGCGACTATATTTGTAAAGTCAACTGGATTATAAAAAAAACTAACCAAGATGCCTACAAAAATCATTAAAAACCATATAATATTAACCATTTTATGCTCCTATAACGTGTTCTCCTTAAAAATATATACGAAAATTAACAAAATTAGTATTTATTTTTATTGACAAAAATTTTGACTTATCTTAAAATTAACATAACATTAACCACCATTTACATAGACTATGTTAATATATAATTAGAAACCTCAAAAATTTACGGGGGTGGTTTGGATGATTTTAAAGCCAATGGAAGTTAAAAATCTAAAGAGAGGAAAATGGATCGACGTTGAAGTATATGATGGGGACGTGCGTGTACTCCGCAGAAACTACTGTGGTGTCTATGAATTATTCCATAGGGATAATCTAAGAAAAATCGAATACTTTGAAGATCTTCAACTTTTTAAGATCCGATATGGAACACTCATAAAAAAATTCCCACTCACTAACATATCAAAACAAAGGCTCGAAATATACAAAGTAGCAGAACATTTAAATCTATCCTCACTTCTAAAATGGTTTTCCACGTATGGTATGGTTAATTTAAAAAAGTCAATAAACATAGATGGTCTAAAAATAGATTATTATTTATGGTCATCATATACAGATGCTTGCAATTGCGAGTTCCAAATTATTGAAAGCAAAGATGGATATACCATAAATATATCTAAAGAGCCTTTTGAGAAAATTAAAAGAGCCTCATAATATTTGAAAAAGATTTTATGTATATAAATAATCCCCAAGAAGGAATTACTCTTTCTTAGGGGATTAACTATTTATAATGAACTTAAACTTTTTATTTGTTTCTTTTTATAAATTCAATTGCCTCCTCCCTTGAGTTTATTTTGTTTCTAAATATAAGCTCATTTGTTCTCTCTAATATTTCCCCAACTCTTGGTCCTTCAATGTTTAATATGCTGCATACATCCTCACCAGAAATAAACCTATCCTTCTTATTTACATAATCATAATACCTATCCATCAAATTTATAACAAATTGAAAATATTTATCACTTTCACCATTTTCATCAAGAAGGCTTCTTGTAGCAAGCACGTCATATAAGGATGCTATTAATACCGATGGTAAATTCACACCAAAATCCTTTATTAACTTATACATTGCCTTGTCACTTGGACCCTGCTTAAAAAGTCCAAGTATCCTCATATGGCCCTTTATAACAGATTTAATCAATGCTGCCTTTGAATTAGACATAGGAAGCCTTTTTAATATTGCGTTAAATTCATCAATTCCCGTAACATCGTGTCCTTTAAATGTTATTTTGCCATCTATATCCTTAAAGGCCTTTACTTTACCTATGTCGTGTAAAAATGCCGCAAGCTTTAAAACTTCTAATCTTTTGGAGGTTCCAATATTCTCATAAAGATACTCTTTTATCTTATCTCCCCATTTAGTATCGTAAAGTTCTTGGTACCTATCCTCTAAAAACTTAAGTGTTAGGGTTGAGTGGGTATAGGCGTCAACAAGATGATACTTGCATTTACCTATCCTTTTCATTTCCTTCATAATAGGAAATATTTTTTCTATAACCCCTATATCGTCTAACATTTGTATATAATCATAGCTATTATTAAATTTTAGTATTTTAAAAAGTTCATCAGCTATTCTCTCACCCTTTACAACTTCTATATATTCTATATCCCTCTCAAACAATATTTTAGTCTCATCATCAATGGTAAACCCTAATTCTCCCTTTAGCCTATATGCCCTTAAGATTCTTAAGGCATCATCCTTTATAATATTTTCTGATGTGTGCCTTATTATCTTCTTTTTAATATCCTCCATACCCCCAAGTACGTCTACATATTCCTCCTTAACTATATCATAGGCTATTGCATTTATTGTAAAATCTCTATTTTTCAAATCCTCATATATATTATCCCCCTTAAAATTTGAAAAATCAAAAACCATCCCATCTACAACTACCCTGTATACATCATCGTGTAGTTTAATCAACTTTCCATTTGTGTTTTTGCTAAAATACTCTGACACATCAATATAACAAGAAGTCGTAAAATCATAATCCTGAACTTCTCTATTTATCAAAATGTCCCTTACAGCACCACCAACTAAATAAATTGGAATATTGTTTTGCCTGCTGTATTGCTTTATTATGTCTAAATACATCATAATCATCTCCTACTTTCCGTCATAGTATTCTCCTAAAAATGCACTGTTTTTGATTATAAAACCTCTTTTAGATAATTCATCTAAGTAATACTTTAAATCCTCTATATCCTTTATTTTATCCCTATTTACCTTAGATAATATATTTAAAAGGTCAGTTGTATAAATTGGCAAAAACTTTTCTATCTCTTGATACACTTCTTCATATTTTTTATCCCTAAAACTTAATAGCTCATCAAATGGATTTTGAGTATGGCTGGTTGTTGTGTGTGAAAGTCTTATTCTAACAGGTACTGTTCTTCCAAATAGAGCCGAGGATATAAAAACATCCCCACTTCTCAAATATGGTAGTCTTTTTGCTTCTTCATTTGTTATATCTGTCTCTTCCTTTATTGTTGCAATGTCCGATGCCCTTACTGTTCTAAACACAAGCTTTGTATTCAGCTGTGCTGTAACCGTTTCATCAAGGAGTGTCGGACGCTGTGTTGCAAGAATTAAAAACACTCCATATTTTCTACCTTCCTGTGCAATCTCCTTTATTATTGACTTTGATGGTGTATCATATCCCTTTGGAGCAAAATTATGGCTCTCATCAAAAGCTATTATAAATGGTGGGAAAAAGTCCTTATGCTCGCCTCTTTGAACAGAATCTCTATAATCCCTTCTCTTATGATAAATGTTTGAAATTAAATAGGTTGAAAACACATTTAATAACTTAATAGGGCCTTGCACAACCGCAATTTTTCCATCCTTTAAACACTTTTCTACTCTTGTTATATCGTTTGTAAATATACCATCCTTATACAATCTCTGTAATCTCCACAACACACCATTAACGGATTGAGGTGGTAAACTTCCAAACTCTCTATATATATCAATCATTTCATCGAACTTACCTGCATCCATATCATCATCGCATTTTGCCTTTCTGTCTAAAATCTTCTTTTCACTTCCTATCTCAAGTGCCTCCTTCAATAGAGATAATCTTCTCTCAAAGGAGAAATAGGTATCCTTATTTTTGTGAACTTGTTCAATTACATTAGTCATCGAGTCTGTTAACGTTCCTGCAGATGCTGCTCCAATAAGGTTTATTAAATCCCTATTAGTTAAGTTGTCAAATTTTACACCCACTGCCTTTCCTATTTCTAAACATTCAAATCTATCTATAAAATCGTATTGATATTTTTTGTCTACATCCTTTTGGTTCTCTCTAAAATTCATTTCAAAATGGGGATCAAGTACAACTGTTGGTATATTTTTCTTCATCAGTTCCTCAAGTATAACCCTAAGACCAAAGGATTTTCCTGAACCCGAACCTCCAAAAATACCTATGTGCGGATACTGTTGCATTGAAGCTACATCAAATATAAAGGGAACACCATTTTGATTTATGATTTTTCCATCTTGATATAATAAAAATCTATCTTTAAGTTCATCCTCCATTGTATCGTAGAGCTCCTCAGAACTTTTTATGACACCAAGTACAAGTCCCGATTCAAGCTTTGACTTTAAAAGTAAGTCTTTAACCTCATCAAATCTTGGTACTCTAACCTCCGAACCTACCTGTATTGGATATTCTGCCTCCACCATAAGCCTTACCTTTGCTATATAAAGGGTATTTTCATCTATACTGTACCCTAACGCTTTCAATGAGGCAATCACACTTTTATCCACAAAATCCCCATTTATATCAAGCGGAATAAACCTGTTATATGCACTGGTTTCTACAACTTCGCCTCTTAAAAGTCCCTGTCTTTCATCATTTATAACAAGTATTTGATTTATTTTAAATGGTGTTTTATCTGAAACAACAAATACCTCCTGCTGATTGGTAATTCCAACAACCTGCATAATTAATACCCCCTCTTATTTCTCTTTGGATTGAAGTAAACTTCTACAACTTCCTTATCTAAATAGCCATCTATTAAAGCCTTTAACTTTTCATCTGTAACCTTTGTTTCAACATCAACTAAATCAATCAAATAAGGAATTCCCCTTGATTTACTAAATGTAAGTGTATATATTAAACTCAATATACCTTCTGATACAGCCTCCTGTTCCTTTAAAAAATCAATTCCTATAGCCTGAGGATCATCTGAAAACCTTGCATAAAAACTTTTAATGCCACCATCCTTTTTTCTGGTTTTTATTTCCTTTTTTAAATATAGATACTCGCCTTCGCTTAACATATTAAAGAGTATCTCCCTATCATAGATAAACTCATCATCAAGTTGTCCATCTTTTATAAGTACATCACCAATATCCTTTGTTTTTACTTCTTCTGTTATCCCTACTATTATTTTATTTTTATAAAGAGCAGATTTTTTTAGTTCATCCCATTCATAAGGGCAGTCTATTTTATAATGAAGTAAAGAACCATCCATAAAAATAATATTAGCCTCACAATTATTTATGGCATCCATAGCTGCCTTAATTTCCATTTTAGACATTGTTGCTCTTCTTTTTATTGCATCCTCATCTTGAGTCATATTTTCCTCTAATAAAGGTGTATAAATATCTTCATACTCCGCCTTATATCCCTTTGTACAAAGTGCCACAGCTCTAATTAATGAAATATAGTGGGGATATAATCCTCCAAAATTATTTATACTACCATCAACAGCAACAACACCTTTATCACAGGAAACAGCCCTTAATTCCTGTTCATTTAATTTTTTTGATTTTTTTATTGTAGCAATATCGTTTTTTATAAGATACTCCTTTATCTTATCTCTATCCAATTCTTTATTTTTATCCTTTAAAATAGAATTTAAATTTTCCAATTTCTTCTTCAACCCGTCAAACATAATACATTCACCTCTTTAAAATATTCTACACTAAATTCATAATATTTGAAATAAGGGACAAAATAAAGGTAAGAGCTTACCAAATTGTTAATTAAAATATTTTATTAAATTAATTAGAAAAATTAAGTTAAAGTCATTGACTTTTAATGGTAACTTTGTTATTATCTAATTAAGAAATGTCGAAGATTGTTGAAGGAGGTAGTACATATGAAGTCCACAGGAGTAGTTAGAAGAGTAGACGAACTTGGTAGAGTAGTTATTCCAATCGAACTTAGAAGAACACTTGACATAGCTGAGAAGGACGCACTTGAAATCTATGTTGACGGAGAAATGATAATCCTTAAGAAGTATCAACCAGCTTGCATATTCTGCGGAGATGCAAGAGATGTTGTTAACTTCAAGGAAAAAAATATCTGTAAAAACTGCTTAGCTGAAATAAAAGCTGAATAACAATATAGGTGCCACCCAGGTGAAATGTGACATTATGTATTATTTGAAAAATGTCACATTTCACCTGGGTGGCACTTTTTTTATTCTATAGTATATTTATAAACCTCTGATTTTTTAAGTCCTCTTTCCTTTGCTACCTTTTTTATTGCATCCTTTTTGCTCAATCCTTCATCTATGTATTTTTGTATATGTTCCCTTATATCTATATCACTAAATTCTTGTCTTTTTTCCTCTTCAATTTCCTCTTTACTTTTCCCCTCTAAAACTAAAACATATTCTCCCTTTGGTTCTTTTTCTTTATAAATTTCTATAGCTTCAGATAAGTTTAATCTTTCTATCTCTTCATATCTTTTGGTAAGCTCTCTACAGAGGGATATCCTTCTATCTCCAAAATATTCATATAGGTCACTTAAGGTTTTTTCAAGTCTATGTGGTGCCTCATAAAATATTATTGTTCTTGTTTCATTCTTTAATACCTCAAGTCTCTCCCTTCTTTGTTTTCCTTCCCTTTCTAAGAAGCCTTCAAAAACAAATCTTCTTGTCGGAAGACCTGAAACCACAAGAGCATATAAAAAAGCAGAAGCACCTGGAACGTGTACAATATTTATGTAGTTTTCAATAGCAAGTTTAACCAAATCCTCACCAGGGTCTGAAATGCCTGGCGTTCCTGCATCCGTCACAAGAGCTACACTCTCACCATCTAACAATCTATTTATAATTTTGGGGCCCATCTCATATTTATTATGCTCGTGGTAACTCACAAGTGGTTTTTTTATTTCAAAGTGGTTTAGTAGTTTTAATGTTTGCCTTGTATCCTCTGCTGCTATAAAGTCAACTTCCCTTAGTGTTTTTATAGCTCTAAAAGTTATATCATCAAGATTACCAATTGGGGTTGCAACTAAATATAGTGTCCCTGCCATATTTAACACCTTCCGTATATATTTAAAATTTCTTGTGTATAAGTTCCATCCTCATTATATACATAAAGAGGTTCTTCTATCTTTAAAAAATCTCCCCCACATTTTACAGCCTCAATTAAAACCATTGTAGGAGCCTTATTTACCTTAGGATAAACAAATCTAATCCTCTTTGGATTAAATTTGTTATTATTTAATGCAATTATTATGTCCTTTAACCTCTCTGGTCTATGTATCATATAAAAACGTCCTCCACCCTTTAAAAGCCTCGAAGCTGAAAAACAAAGTTCATCTATATTTATTAGAATTTCGTGCCTTGAAATTGCCTTTGTATCCGACATATTTAATATACCTGATTTTCCTTTTTTATAAGGCGGATTTGAAATAACAACATCATATTCATTTATTCCAATGTAATTATAGCAGTCTTTTATATCCCCTTCAAATATTGTTATTTTTTCGCTTAAACCATTTAATTCTACACTCCTTCTTGCCATATCTGCTACATCCTTTTGTATCTCCACTCCAACAATATCTTTTGGTTCATATTTTCCATATACAAGAAGAGGTATTATACCTGTTCCTGTCCCCAAATCAACTACCCTATCCTTCTTTCTAACTACCGCATAGGATGATAGTAAAACAGCATCAATTCCAAAACAAAAATAGCTTGGATTTTGTATTATCTTAAGTCCCTTTAGTTCCAAATCATCCAATCTTTCACCAGTCTTTAACATACGTCCTCCTTTTATTTTAGTGCTTCAATGTAATTTTTCAAATCCCTCTTTTCCATAAATCCTATATGTATAGTTTCAATATTAAATTCTTTATTTATTATAACAGTTGTAGGTATTCCTGTCACACGGTATAATGCTGCTACATCAGTTTTTTCATCTAAAAGTGGTTTTATTTTGTAGTTCCTTTCATTTAAAAATGCCTCAACTGTTTTTTTGTCTTCTCCTACATTTACGAAAACAAAAACTACATTGCTATCATTCTTATACTCATCAACCAATTGAATAAAACCTGGAAATTCTGCCTTGCAAGGAGGACACCAAGTTGCAAAAAAGTTTACTATAATTGCTTTACCTTTATAATCTGATAATTTTATTTCTTGTCCTTCTATATTTTTTAATGTAAAATCTATTGCCTTGTCATTTGCCACAACATTTTCTTCTTTTTGTTCAGTTTGATTTGTCTTGTTCGTATCCTTTGGAGTCTTTGAATTTATTGAACATCCTGATAAAAATAATATACTAATTACTAAAATAATTGAAACTATTTTTTTCATATTAAAAACCTCCTAAAATATTTGTTAAAATATATAGTTTTCCTGTAAATAATAAAATACCAGTTAATATTAATATTACCCCTGAAACTATTTTAATTACATTTGCCTTTTGCATAATAAGCTTTGAAAAGGCTCTGGATTTGTTTATAAATATTGAAAAAATCAAAAATGGTATTAAAAGCCCAAGTGAATACACAAATAAATAGTATGCTCCTATAAAGCTTGATTGTCTGCTTGCTGCAAGCATCAAAACGCTTGATAGTATAGGGCTAATACAGGGAGTCCATCCAAGTGATAGACTTACTCCAAGCAAAAATGAAGAAATTAAACTACCTCTTTCTATTTTAAAATCAATCTTTACTTCCCTATTTAAAAAATCTGATTTAATCACTCCTAAATAAAACAATCCCATAAATAGTATAAATACACCTAAAATTTTGTTAAGCAGCTGTCTATTTATTAATAAAAATCTACCTATGGTTCCCGATAGAGCACCAAGGCTTATAAACATTAAAGTAAAACCAATCATAAAGGCTATAGTATTGATAATAATATTTTTCTTATTTGCCGCCTCCCCTGTTATATAGGTTAAATAGATTGGTATTAAGGGTAAGAAACAGGGAGATAAAAAGGATAAAACCCCTTGTGTAAATACCAATACAGTTGATAACCTTTCCATACAACACCTCCAGTAAAGCTTTATATACCCTTATATGGTATATTTATATATTATCATATTTATATTTCTTTATCTATATTCATTTTTTATAAAAAGTTTTTATTATCTAAAATAATAAACAGGTATTTAACAATACCTGCCAGATTGTTGAGAAACCTACTTGTGAGCTAAATTTTGAAAAAGCCCCATGAATGGATTTCAAAAGGCTCTTTCATGAGCTTTAGCAATTATTACTTTTCGACTTTGAAAAAGTCCGTAATTCGGCACAGGACGTGCCGAGCCGAGCGGCCATCAGGACGATGGCATCGCGAGGATAGGACTTTTTCAAACAAAGAAAAGCTTAGAATTGCTTAAGCCGTAGAACGAATGCCCAAGAAATCCTTCATGGGGCTAATCAATATATAACTTTTTCAACAGCCTGAAGTATTTAACAATACCTGCCTATTATACACATAGTATGAATACAAATATAAAAAGGCCTTGTTAGGCCTTTTTACTATGTAGATTATTCTTGAACTGGAGCTCCTACTGGGCAAACATTAGCACAGTTTCCGCAGTCGATGCAAGCATCTGCATCAATAACGTAGATTGAATCTCCTTGGCTTATGCAGTTAACTGGACATTCTGAAGCACAAGCTCCACAGTTTACGCAAGCATCAGTAATCTTGTATGCCATAAGTTTCACCTCCTGAAAACTTCTAAGGTTATTTTATCACGTTTTTTTAAATCTGAAAAGTATTACTTAGGCAAAATATAGCCATTATTCCTCTAAAAGGCTGTTAATATCTACATCAGATTCCTCTAATTCTTCAATTTCTGATTTAATCTCATCATCAGATATCTCTCTATGTTCATATTGTCCCTCGATTAATTCTATATTATGTACAGAGTATGTTTTAATTTCAACATCATCTGGAGTTTTGAGCTTAACCTTTACACTTTCTCTTATTATGCTGTTTTCTATAACCTCTCCTTCTCCATCAGGAGTTTTTACAATTGAACCTACTACAGGAGTTATTTTTCTTATTTCCTCATAGGTCTGCTGCTCATAGTTTAAGCAACACATAAGTCTTCCACATACTCCTGATATCTTAGAGGGATTTAAAGATAGGTTCTGTTCCTTTGCCATCTTTATAGAAACAGGTTCAAATTCACCTAAGAAGGTTGCACAGCACATAGGTCTTCCGCAAGGGCCAAGACCTCCAACCATCTTAGATTCATCTCTTACGCCTATCTGCCTTAATTCTATTCTTGTTCTAAATATTGCTGCTAAATCCTTTACAAGTTCTCTAAAATCTATTCTTCCATCTGCAACAAAGTAAAATATAACCTTGTTATTGTCAAAGGTATATTCTACATCAATTAGCTTCATTGGGAGGCCGTGTTCTTGTATTTTCTTTAGGCATATTTGAAATGCATCCTCTTCCTTGGCCTTGTTCTGAAGATTTTTTAATTTATCCTCCTCCGTCGCAACTCTAATCACCTTTTTTAAAGGTGCAACTATTTCATCCTCTGTTACTTCCTTTTTTCCAATAACAACCTCTCCAAACTCTATTCCTCTTGCTGTTTCAACTATTGCATAATCACCTTTATTTATATCAAGTCCGTCTGGGTCAAAGTAATAAATTTTACCTGCCCTTTTAAATCTTATGCCAACTACAGTAACCATATTAAACCTCCTGTAAATCTAAAAGTAGCACCGTTACAGCCATTTGAAAATTAGCATTCTTATCTATGTTACCCTTTGCACTTAAAAATAGTTCTAAGAATTTATTTAATCTCTCGTGTGAAAACGCACCACTTAAATTCCTTATAACACCTATTTTATCGATATTCAAGCAATAGTCTTCCCTTAGTGTATTTTTAAATACCGATATATCCCTAAGAAGAGTTATTATTATATCAAAAACAGAATCTATATTACCTTTATTTTCTGTAAAAAAGTCCTCTATCTTTATAAAATCTAAATTGTTAAATTGAGCTATTCTTGAAAATATATTAATTGTTTCATCCCTTAAAATTTGATATTTGCTATCAAGCATTTTAAGGGCATTTCCTATAATCCCATCACTTAAATTTGAATATAGTTCCGCCTTTTGTTCATCAACATTTATACTCAATAAATATTCCTTTACCTTACCTGTTGGTATTCTATTTAGCTTGTATATTTGACATCTTGATTTTATTGTATCAAGTATTAAATTTATATTTTCTGCAAGCATTATGATAGTGGTGTTAAGGGGTGGTTCCTCTAACGTTTTTAAAAAAGCATTTTGCCCCTGAACAGTTATCAAATCTGCTCCCTTTATTATTACAACCTTTTTATCACTCTCGTAAGGCTTTGTATTTATCTTTTCAGTAAGATTTCTAATGTCATCTACTCCTATACTATTTTTAGGGGCAATTACTATAACATCAGGATGATTATTATTCTTCACCCTAACACAATTTAAACATACACCACAGGGTTTATTTTCTCCTAAGCATAAAATATAAGATGCCATAAACCTTGCAAATATGCTTTTGCCCACACCATCAGGACCCGTTATTATAAACGAATGGGCAAGCATGCCTTTATCTGCTGTTTTTAAAAAAAGCTCAACTTGAGCATCCTGCCCCATAACATTAATCATACAATCACTCCATTATATCCTTTCAAATCTTTCAATATCAAGAACAAAAACTGTTGCTCCTCCTATTGTAACTTCTACAGGCGTTGGAACAAACACTCCCGTTGAACCTACAATAGGCGAAGGCATAGAAACTGCTCCCTTTCTTGTTTTACAAACATCCTGTATTATAGATAATACACTATCTACCTTTTCCTTTTCAACTCCAATTAACAAAGTAGTGTTACCAGCCTTTAAAAATCCCCCTGTCGTCGCAAGCTTTGTAACTTTATACCCATTGTCTGTCAATTCCTCTATAAGCTCAAATGAATCCTCATCGTGGACAATAGCAATTACAAGTTTCATAATTATTCCTCCCTTAATAAATTCTCAACTATCCCTATAATCTTATTATGTATATGGTCAACGTCTAAAGTAGCATCAATCTCAAACACATTTTTTCTTTTTCCCTTTAGTCTATTATACCCTTCATATACCTTTTTGTGAAACTCTATTTTTTCCATTTCCAACCTATCAAGTTTTCCAGAGTTTTTCTTCCTCTTTATTCCCTCCTCTGGTGTCAGCATTAGGAGAAAAACCGCATCTGGAACTAATCCTCTTGTTGCTATATTGTTTATTACCTCTATTTTTTCTTCACCTATTCCCCTTGCATAGCCTTGATATACTATAGATGACTCAACAAATCTATCACAAATAACGACTTTCCCCTGCTCAATATTTGGAAGTATAAACTCCTTTACAAGCTGTGCCCTTGATGCTGCATATAAAAGTGCCTCACATATAACATCCATCTCTTTATTTTCCACATCAAGAATTACACTTCTAATCTTCTCACCAATTGGGGTTCCCCCTGGTTCTCGTGTTAAAACTACATCAAATCCCTTTGAAATTAAATATTCTTTAAGTAGATTTATTTGAGTTGTTTTCCCTGCTCCATCTGGCCCTTCAAATGTTATAAATATTCCCTTCAAAAATCATCACTCCTTAATAACATAAATATACTCTGCACCTTCATCACTTATTCCGTTAAAGGTTATTTTACCTCTATTTTGTTCTATAAAATCTATTATATCATCAGTTATTTCCTCACCCGGCATAAGAAGAGGTACACCTGGAGGATATGGAACAAGCATCTCAGCACTAATACGCCCTAATGCCTCTTTAAGAGGTAATCTCTCTTTTTTGCTATAATAAGCACTCCTCATATTTATTCGGATTTTATAATCCTTCTTTAAAAAAGATTGACTTTTATTTTTACCTTGTATAAATTTATTTTTAATGTCTAATAGTGCAGTATAAAGATATTCATAATAATCTTCCTTGTCAAACATACTTCCTATTAGAACTATGTTATTATCATCAGACATCTCAACTTGTATTTTGTATTTTTTTCTTAATATTTCATTTAGATTATGTCCACCTATATCGGAAAAGATAACTATTCTTGTTGTATCTATATCATTGATTTTATACTTTCCTATATCTTCAATTCCTAATGTCTTGTAGCCTATTAAATTTAGCCTATTTCTTAGTTTATTTGCATAATATATTGTTTTTTCTAAAAGTTCCTTACCACTTCTATTCATTATACCTATTGCTGCATCAATAGAGGACATTAGAAGATATGATGGGCTTGTTGTTTGAAACATATTTAGCATAAATTTTATACCATCAATATTATCTATGTTTACATTTAAGATAGAACACTGGGTTAGTGCTGGAGTTGTTTTGTGAAGACTATATACCGCAGCATCTGCACCAAGTTCAATTGGATCCTTTGGTAAGTATGTAGAGCATTTTAAATGTGCCCCGTGGGCAGAATCTATAAGAACGTAAATATTTCTCTTTCTTGCCTCTTTTATTACTTTTTCTAAATCAAAGCAGGTACCATAGTATGTTGGATATGTTAGAACTATTGCCTTTGCATCTAAATTCTTATCCATTACATCTATTATTTCTTCAACATCTAATGAGACAGGTATGTTAAATTCTTCATCTATAGTAGGATTAACATACACAACCTCTAAATCCCCTAAAATACAGGCAGAATATACTGACCTATGACAATTTCTTTGTATTATTATTTTCTCCTTTGGATTTAAAAGCCCCAAAATCATACTGTATATTCCTGCTGTTGAACCGTTAACTAAAAAGAAGCTATGCTTTGCACCATAAAATTCAGAGGCTCTCTGCTGAGCTTCTTTTATTATCCCTGTTGGTACGTGAAGGTTATCAGTTCCATCTACCTCTGTTACATCTATTGAAAATAAACTTTCCTTTAAAATTTCAAGCTCATTGAAATTTAAGGTATTTCCTTTATGCCCAGGCATATGGAATCTAATTTCAACTTCCTCTTTATATTTTAATAGATCATCTACTAAAGGCAATTTTACTCCTCCCTTAAGTTATTATATTATATTATAACAAAAATATAAAAATATAATAAAGCAATACTATTACATAATTTATTAACAAATGTCAAAAAATAATATAAAAAGTTTGAGGAGTGGTATTATGAGTAAAACTATAATCCGTGAACTTGTCACTGGATATGTTGAAAATTTAAAGGAAAGGATATCTTCAATTGTTAAGGAATTATATAAATCAAATGATAGCTCAAATAGTGAAAATATTGCCAGTAATGAACTTATAAAACTTTTAAAGGATGAGGGATTTAATGTAACTGAAATACCTGATATTAAAAATGCATTCATTGCAAAGTATGGAAACTCTGCTCCTAATATTGCATATATTTGTGAATATGATGCTGTAGATGGTCAAGGATATATAAATGGACATAATATACAATGCTCTATGAATGTATTAGGTGCTATAGGGTTAAAAAGAGCTATAAGCGAAATTGGTGGCAGCTGTACTGTATTTGGATGCCCATCAGAGGAAAAGGAGCCTACAAAGATAAAAATGCTTCAAAATAATCTATTTAGTGATGTAGATGTTGCTTTATGTGCACATCCTTATACCAAAACTTTAGAGAGTGGTTCTTCTTTATCTATGCTTATTTCAAGTTTACAATTTAAGGGATATGGCTGCTCTACACTTGTAAACTTTGATAAAGGAATAAATCCTATAACTCCTGCTGCAATAACAATATCAAGCATTGAAACAATTAAATCTAAATATAAAGAACACATATACATAAACTACACATTAACCGACTGTCTTGATGATATATGCTCTATAGCTGAAAAAAGCTGCGTTAAGGTTTTAATTAAATCAGATCAAGACAGGTTAATCGATTTTATTCAAGATGATATACTTGATATAGCAAGGCTCTATTCAAAAATATACAAATGCGATTTTGAAAATAATACTATAGTAAGATATGTTCCCTTTAAAACACACCAAGAACTTTCAAAGGTGTTTTGTCACAATCTAAAGGAAAAGGGGATTGTTGATATACACGGGCCGATGATTATGAGCCAAAGTTTAGATATGGCAAACATAAGCTATAAAATACCCTGTATTCACCCTTATATAGGTATAACAGAGAATAATGTAGAATATTATACAAAAGAGTTCGCAGATGCAACAATTAAGGATTTTGCATTAGAACAAACTATAAAAGCAGCAAGTGCTCTCGCACTTACTGGAATAGATATAATTGAAAATACAAAAATAATAAGCCACTAACTTGCTAGTGGCTTTTTTTTCATTATATGGTTTATTTTATTTATGAAATTTGAGCTTGGTTCAAAGCAAAAACTATAGACTTTATTATCTAATTTGTATATAACTCTATATAGATTATGCTTCTTTGTTGAAATACAATATTCCTTATATTCAATATCATCGCATATCTTATCTATAACCTTCTCAACCTTCATTATGTTTTTTATATCAATACTTAACTCAACTTTTCTTCTATTGCCATCGAATCTTTCTATAATTAGTTCATCATCTATTATTTGATATCTGTAACGTCTGTTACATTTTTTCCATATCTTAAGCTGTAAAAATATTAGAAGTAAAACTATAAGATACAATACATAGTGAAAATTATTTAAGTATCTCTTTAAATCAGTTAAAACAACTGCAAAATTAAGTACACATAAAAAAGTTATTATACCAAGTATAAACTTTGCAAACCTCTTTTGTTTGTACTCAACTATTTCTCTGTATAAATACCCCATATATATCTCCTTCTCTCTAAGTTTAACAAAGAGATTATATGATATATCTTTAAATAATGCTACATTCAAAAGAGGCTAAAAAATCAAACCTTCTTTTAAAAAACGCTATTAATAAAAACTATTACGCTTAAATATAGTTATAAATAGTTTATCTCACTTTTATTTAGTTTTTCTCAATATATTGATGTCTATTATTTAACAATCATTATATTGTTATATTTCAACATACTTTATAGTTTATTATAAGTCCATATTCCCATAAAATATACAACTTAATATATGCTTCATTTCATCAAAGTTAACTTTTACAGGATTCACCCTTGTTGAACCCTTTAAAGAATTCTCAGTAAGTTCATCTATTCTTTGAAAAAATTCTTTTTCATCTAAACCTAAATCTTTAAAAGATAAAGGTATATTTAAATTTTTGTTTAGCTCTACTACCGCTTTTATAAAGTCTTTTGTTCCAATTTGAAGTGAAAGATAATTAAGCCTTTCTTTTACCTCTTCATCCTTTGAGTTAAACTTTAGAACATAGGGTAGGCATACTGCATTTAATAAACCGTGGGATAAATTGTATTTTCCTCCTATTGCGTGGGATATACCGTGGGCCATACCAAGCCCTACATTTGAAAAGGCACAGCCAGCCATACACTGATATTTATGCACCTTATCTCGTGCCTTTTTATCTCCATTATAAGACGAAACTAAATATTTAAATATTCCCTTTACTGCACCTTCTGATAGTACTTCTGTAAACTCATCTATGTTTTTGTTTATATAACATTCTACAGCGTGTGTTAATGCATCCATTCCTGTTTCAGCAACTACTTCCTTTGGCATTGAATATGTCAAGGTAGAATCTAATATTGCATAATCTGGTATAAAGGCATCTGATTTTAGACCTATTTTTATATCTTTTTCTTTATATGTTATAACAGATGCCCTTGTAACCTCTGTTCCAGTCCCTGATGTTGATGGTATTGCAATAAACTTTGTCCTACGCCTTATCTGTGGCAAAGTTGTTCCCTCTACCTTTTCTATATCTAAATCATATTCATAAAATAGTGCCATAGCCTTTGCTGCATCAATAGGAGAACCTCCCCCTATACCAATTACAATGTCAGGGTTAACCCTTTTCATTTCTTCTATTCCTAATTTAACAACTTCTGTTGTAGGGTTTTTAGCAACTCCTTTAAATATATGTACTTCTACATTTTTTTCCTTTAAGATACCAATAAGTTTATCTATAGCCCCATTATCAAACATAGACCTTCCGCCAGTTACAATTATCACCCTTTTCATCTCTATGTTCTTTATATATTCAATTGAATTTTCTCCAATTATAATACTTTTCCCGTGAAATTTAAGTTCCTTCATCCTACCACCCCATATAACATTTTTATTTATTATAACATAAAAAGTTTCATCCTGGTTTGTAATACCAAAATGAAACTTTTTAAACTTTTCATATATAAAAAGAGGGTAAAATTACCCTCTTAAAACATTTTTGCTATCATACTTCCTAATAATACTCCTAAAACTCCAACAACACCAGGTAATGTTGTTGGTGCTGGTAGTGGTAAATTCATCTTCTTGAATAGAGCACCTAATATCATACCTGCTACTGTTGCTAATAGTATTGTCATCATTTTACTTTCCCTCCTTTAATCATTTTGAAATCTTATCAATTACAACTGAACCAAGCCATACACCAAAGATACCCATAAAGGCATCAATAGTTGGCGGTGCTGGTACAGGTAGGGAAAGCTTTTGAAATATGAATCCAACAATCATTCCTGTTACCAGTGATAATACTACAAGCTTTGCCTCCTTCAATGCTCCTTTCTCCTTTCAATCATAAACCCTCCGCCCACCCTAGCTATTATATTCTATCTAAATTATTGCCAAAAATCAATAGAAAAATGTGCTATACTATTTAAAATTTTAGAAATATTTTTGGTATTTATTGTATGATTAAGTTTTATAGTGAAGTCCATTTCATAACTCCTGTTATAAAACTATCCACACTCAAAGGAATGTTTCATCCCAAGCAATTCCACTTTATAGATAATTCTATCTTGTTTTTTGGCTACGTAATTATTTTATGTTTTATTTACTAAAAATACATTCATCTTCCAATTAATATATTTAAACAACTTATTTCAATATTCTAATCAAAAATAATATCAATCAAATAAATACCTTTTTTTAAATATAAAATACTTTTATTCGATACTCTAAGAAAATAATAGTCTCCATTAATAGTGAATGAACCTTATCTTTAGCACTCATAACCTTTCCGTGCTATATGTGTAGGAATAATTGTTAAATAATAAAGAGATGGCATTCTAAATGGATGTCATCTCTACACTATCAATTGAAAAATAAAAAGCTACCCTATTGGTAGCCTTATACATATGGTGCGGGCGGAGGGACTTGAACCCCCACGCACTGGGCACTAGATCCTAAGTCTAGCGCGTCTGCCAATTCCGCCACGCCCGCTCGTTACATAATTTATTATATAATATATTTTTTAAAAATGCAATAATAAAATTTGGCGACCCAGAAGGGGCTCGAACCCTCGACCTCCGGCGTGACAGGCCGGCACTCTAACCAACTGAGCTACTGGGCCATACTATCTTTAAGCGACCTACTCTCCCACACCGTTCGGTGCAGTACCATCGGCCCTGCTGTTAAATATCATGTTCGGAATGGGTACGGGTGTTTCCTTCACGACATTGTCACCGGATATTTTAAATGTTTGAAGTTTGATGTTGGATGTTAAACCTTTTAGGTATTCCTAACGTGTAACTTTTCCAACTTCAAGTTCCATCAAAACTGCACAACCAAGAAGTTCTTTTCTAACTTCTAAATTGATCAAGCCCTCGACCTATTAGTACCAGTCAGCTAAACGCCTCACGACGCTTACACCTCTGGCCTATCAACCTGGTGTTCTTCC
>NZ_JAIHAO010000033.1:0-20608 GCF_020054765.1 Caloramator sp.
TCGGGAACCTTCAGTCATTAAAAATTCCTTAGGAGGTTTACAAACTTTATTCCTCTATATACTAATATAACTTATTATTTCCATTATTTCAATATTAAAATTGAAGCTAATATCTATAATTTTATTTTATTTAAAATTATAATTCGACAGGTAATTGAGGAAATTGCACAATTAAAAAATATTTAACTTTCTCTATGTGAATAATTTTACATGATTTTAAGTGCACTTTAATAAGCCATCCAAATTTCTTGTGGATAACTTGAAAATATATAAAATTAAATTAAGCTACTGTGGATAATGTTTTTTTAGTATTTACAGCAATTGTTCCTGCAATTAATGTTATGCAATTTAGTAATTAGCCTTATGGATTCCAGAAGATCTTATATTATCTGTATTAAGATAATCCTTTAATCTACTATTACATCTTTCTATAGAGGTTCTTTTATCATAAAGACTTTGCCATTTTTCTGAGCCTCTAATAGGATAACTAAAGAATCTATGATTATTTTTATAGTTTACTTTGAGGCAATACCCATAGTTAGAGTTACTACACCAATTCATTCCATTTAAGCAGTTTATTTTGCCTACGGCATGAGGACACCTGAATTTGAGATAATCACCATCCTTGCCCCAATATGTTAATTCGTAACCTAACGAGCATATTGGATGCAGGTTATCATTCATTCTTTCAGGTGGAGCGAAGCTACCCCTCTTATTGTAAGCTATGATGGCCTGGCCTTCTGTTTCTTTGATTATGTAGTTATAGTTATCATCTATATCATATATAGAATCCATTATATAATAGCTTGGTGTAAATGCTGAACCATAGAATTCTTTAAGCTGTTTTATTAAAGGTATTGCTACAATACTATCATTTTTACTTGCAGGAGTAATGATTATATTGAGCGGAAGCTCACTTTTACAATCAGCGAGTATATGAGCCTTCCAGCCAAACCATTTAATATCATTACCATCAGTATCCTTTTTCTTTCCCCAGTTAGGGGAAATACCATCGTTCTCAATTTTAGACTTAGGTTTTGGACTTTCGAAGGAATCCAGTTTTGTAAAATCTATTGCTACTTTGGTTCCATCAATGATACCCAATTTCTTAGCTTTTAAAACTAAGTTTTTAAATTCCTCTTGCAAGTAATCAGATGAGGAAATTTTATCAAGAAATCTACTAAAGGTCGATTCAGAAGGTGCTTTTTTTAAAATATCGAAGCCACAGTAATATCTTAAAGCAGGATCTGAGTTAAGTCTTTCTACAAGACCATGTATATTTTTGATTTTCTCTAATTGCATAGCAATCAACGCATAGATAAGTTTTGATGCTTCATAGCCCTTTGGGCCTCTCTCATGGTCAGATTTAGAAAGATTTGCTTCAAAAACAGTAAAATCTAATTGGGATAAAACCATTTGAATTTTAGTTTTAGGTTGAAATTTTATTATTTCTTCGAAGGATAAAAAGGTTTCTTGTCGAATATACATAAGTAGAATTCACTCCTTTGTTGTTTTATTTTGGTGGTACTTAATATATTCGACATTTGGGGTGAATTTCCTTTTTGTATTAAGAAAAATTCAGTTATATCAATGTTTTAAAAATATGAAATTTGCTCAATTATAAAAATTTATAGTATATAACATAGTTTTTTAGAATTTTTCTTATATACTAAATCGTTCAGTTCATATAAAATTACCTGCCGAACTTAGGAGATTATATAAAAACAATATTATAGCACTATTTTAGTTATATAAAATTATCTTCCTTTTCATCATCCAATAAGCCAAGCTCACTATTATATTCACAGTTTACAAAATACATATGGTACTTTGTATCATATTCTATCTTATTTTCTTTTTTAAACCTAAAAAACTGACCAGATGTTATTGGAACACAATATCCCATTGCTTCAAAATATTGCCCATCATCTATGGCTTTCATATAATCTATTTTAAATTTAAAAGGTACAGCTTGAAATGAATCAAACATCTTATCAAATTCTTCTTCAAGCATTTCATCCTCTATCATAGGTGTTAATCTATTAACTATGTATTCAAAACTATTCTTAACATTATCAAATAATTCCTTATCTTCTGGAGAGTACCCAATTTGATAAACCTTATCAACTATATTTTGAACTTTATCCTCTTCTAAAATGTCAACCCCTCTTAAACATTCTAATGTTTTAAAAACATAATCTTGATTTCTATATACAAACTTATCCTTCTCTCCACCTACAGTAAAAATATTAACATCACATATTCCTTTCCTTCTTTTTCTGTTTACTCTACCAAATCTTTGAATTAGAGCATCACAGGGTGCTGGTTGAGTGTATAAAGTATCATAATCTATATCAAGCGATACCTCTACAACTTGAGTGGCAATCAGCAAATCGTAATTATCTATGTCCTTTTCCTTTTCTTCTCTGTCCCTCAATATAAATCTGCTGTGAAGAAGTATATACTTTATAGAAGTATCCTTCAATCTTTCTGATAAAAGCTTATAAACATTTTGTGCCTCTGAAACTGTGTTTAAAATTACAAGTACTTTTTTTCCTGATAAAACTTTTTCAACTATTTCATCAATATACTTATATACACATCCTTCTTTAATAACAACTCTATGTCGTGTAAACTCCTTTAATTCATCTTTAGGCATAGTAATAATGTTTTTTATTTCTAACTCCTCTTTAAACATATCCATTATAAATTTAGGCAAAGTAGCTGACATAATAAAAAAACTTGCACCTATTTTTTTAAGAAATTTACAAGTACACAGTAATAATGCTGTGAGCCTTGCATCATACGAATGAATTTCATCTAAAATAAAAAGTCCACCCTGCATCTCACTTATTCTCTGTTCAAATCCTTTTAGTGCAAAAAAATTCTTTATAATTTGATGAGGAGTTAAAACTTTAATAGGTCTATATATCTTTTTACTTAGATCCTGTATGCTTTTAATCTCTTTATAAGACATATCCTCATTCTTCTCAGATAAATATTTATTTAAAAAATATGATGCCTTATTATGCAAAATACCAACATTGTCCTCTCCAAAATAATTCACAAATCTTTTATAAATAGCATTTATTGAAGCTGTATAAGGTAAAACATAATACAGTCTTTTATTGCTTCTCCCCTGATTAAAGCTCCAGAGTAATGAAGCCTCTGTTTTTCCACTACCAGTTGGGGCTATTAAAAAAATATCCCCCTTTATTTTTTTGCAAGCTTCCTGTGTGTTCCTAAAAACTTTAAATCCCAACACTCTTTCTATATCTACATTGATTTTAGTAATATTATAAATATTGGCTGACGCTAAATGATCGGCCGCTGTAACAAAACCTTTTAAGAACATATATTTAATTTTATTTGTTTCATCCAAATCTTCCTTTAATTTAAGATACTTATATACACACCTTTTATATCCATCTATCAAACTATCCCTTGTTAGTTTTTTGTTAAATATATTTAGTCTATATCCTAAATATTTCTCAGACAATTCTCCTACATTATTTAAAAATTCAATTATTTTGCTCTCATCCTTTAAAAAAATATCAACTTGTTCATCAAATATTTGCTCTGCTACTTTATCCTTTGTATTGTATTTTTTTCTTAATTCATTGCAGTCCTTATGATGTGTTATAATAGCCATTACAACATCATAAATATATTCATCTTCTTTATCAATAAGTCCACATAAACTTGCAGATAATATTTCGTGCCTATAACCCCACTTTTTCCCTAAATTCATCGATTCCTGAAACCCTTTTGATATCTTACCTAAATCGTGCATAAAAATAGAAATAAATATTTTTTCAAAAAATAAGTTATCATTAATAATATTTTGAGCATCTCTATAAATCTCCCTTATATCTCTGTACACTTTTAGTGCGTTTTCTGTATGAGAAAGGAGGGTTTCCCCCTCCTTTTTAGCAAGCACAGAATCAATGTTTGCCATGCATATACACCCCAATATTTAATTCTTCATCATAATAAACTCCATCTATTTTACACTTCCTAAATTCATCAACTATATAAAAGGGTTTAACATCTACTACCTCTCTTGGTATATCTTCTGTAAAGCAGGAGGGCAGAGCTAAAACAAAGCCAAATGCCCCCTTATTAGGAAATGGAACTGTTGTACCTCCGAATAATACAGGTTCCTCTGCTTTAGTTAACTCTACTTTTCTTATACTCTCAATATATGCCAAATCTTGACTTCTTCCCAGCAAAATCTGATGTCTTGGTTCTTTAAAATATTCTTCAAATTTCACATCTTTTATATACAAATACATCTCTGGTTCAAACAATATTTCTCTTCTACAAATATTTGATTTTGCAAAAAATTTTTCATCAACCTCATATATATGTTCTAAATCAACGCACCTTCCACTACTTTTAAAAAAATACCCAACTTCAGTATTCTCTAATGTAACATATTCTCCTTTAACACACTGAAGAATTCCAAATACTGTTGATAGAGGTGGAACAGGAAGTGTTGGCTGATATCCAGAAATAAAATTAGGGTACCTAAAGGAAGCTGTCCAACCCTTAATATGAACTCTTAATACCTCCATCTAACCACCTCTTTAGTCAACGATGTTTTCTATTTCTTTTGAAAAATTAAAACAAGCATCCTTTACTGTTGATACTATCATTTTCTTTTTTGTAAAATCTTTTGATAACACAAGAAGTTCTTCCTTTAATTTATCATTAAATCCATCTGCTATTCCTATATAGATATTTGTTAATATTCTATCATCATAATCATTTAACATTTCTTTAAATGCATTAATATTAATGGTTGCATTTTCTCCATCAGTTTTTGCAATATCCATTAAGATGTGGTTACCGCCATTTATAGCAAGTAATATTATAAACCTTGGTACAATATCTGTAAGATGAGTTGTTTCTTTTGCACCACCTGTTAGATATGGAATTACCTCAATCATATCCTTTATTCTCTTTACTTTTTCTTCTTTTTTTAATTTTATTCCATCTTCTACTTTTTCAACATTCCCATTATCCTTGTATTTCTTTAAAAAATCTTCTGAAATATTTTTATAACCCGCCTTTTCTTTTTTTATAAAATAACCTGAATTATCAACATCTATTGCAAATATACCCTTTAAAACTGTTGAATAGAACTCATACTCATAGGGAACCGGATCTCCTTCGTGCCTTGACATAACAGCATAATCATTTACTATTCTCTCTGGGAAAACTGAAATCAAAGGTGAACATTTAAAGGGAGATATTCTTGTAACTGTACCACCTTCTGTCTTCATATATCCAAACATATCATCATCTTCATATTCAACTGGATTTACTTCTGTAAAAGCTATTTTTTTATCTCTTGTAATAGGTGATAAATTCCATCCTTTTTCATTTTTTAATGAATTCCTAAACCAATATCTAAAAGCCTGTGGTGAAACATACACATAACTTTCTCTTCCCTTTTTTATTTTTTTTACAATAACACAGTTATCTGTTCTTGCTCCTTCATCTGAACCTGCGTTATTTAAAATAGAATGCGGTGCATTTATATAATAAAACCCCAATACGCTTTTCATCATTTATCCTCCTCATCTTCTAAATCAGTTAAATTTCTTCCCTTAAACCATTCAAATAAATTTTCATATATTCTAAAGAGCATTATATCTTGAGATTCTCTAAAATTTCCTTCATTAACTATATAGTTAACATACTCCTCCATTGTAATTAAAGGCTTGTCTTCATTCATTTTTAGTTTGTCCTTAGTAATTTTCAACAAAACATTTGCAAATTTTGCTCTTGTATCAGCCTTTTCTAAATCATAAAGTCTATTTAATTTTTCTGTCTTCTTTATGTATTCTGATACGTTGTCTGCTAAATTTTTAATAACCTCTATTCTCTTTTCATCCAATCCCAACACCTCCTTTAAATAGAGGGAAAACATTCTAAAATCACCGATTATTTCTCTTTTTCCCTTAATAAAAAAATATCGTACTATGCTTTCATTATTTAAAAGTCTTTCATATACATTATTTCTTTGGTTTTTTATCTTTTCTTCATCATCTTCTTTTATTTTCTTTGTTAAAACATATCCCTTTTTTATTAATCTGTTCCATTCCTGCCTATTAGGCAAATAATACACCTTCTTTAAAAATTCAAACACTTTATCAGGCAATCTATATATAAAAAGTTCAGGTGCTTGATTATTATTTGTAAATTTATAAAGCATTATTTCTGAACCTTCTTCTATTTCATCTAAATATTCATCAATTAGTTTGTCTGCTATATTAAATAACGCATTCACTGCATTTGAATAGTTTTCGTTATAGCATCCTGTATAATTATTTGTAGAAATTTGTTTTTGAATATCCTTTATGCAAATTCTTGCCCAAGATTTTTGAATTGAATAATCTGATGAATGTATTAGAGCAAAATATTTTCCACACGTATAATAACTCAACGGTGATGCTTGAATAGCAAAAACACAACCTGCACAGTATCTTTCTCCGTCAATCAAATTAGAGAAAAAATTTCTAAAGCTACCAGAACCAATTAAAGGAATATATGACTTATAATATTTTGTTTTAACTTTGTTTTTACCACAAGACACACAATAATCCCCATTATCTATAGATTTTATTTCTTCAATTAAATTTTCTAAAAAACTACTATACTCTTTTTTCTTATCTTTAATAGCTGGATTAGTAACTTTGCTGTTTGGAAAAATAGAAGATAAACTTTTATTCCACTTATCTTTAAGGTATAGTTCAACTAATAAATTCTTAATCTTTTCAAGATCATTATCATCTATATCTTGTGGATTTTTCTTATTTAAATATGCCAGCATTGATGAAATGCCTGCGTCAACAAAGGGATTACCTGTATAATCAAAATACCCCAACCAATTCACCTCCTTTAATAATTTTTTCAATTTACAAAATTTATTTCCAATATAATATATTTTACATTTATTTAAAAAATCCTTCTATGTTTTATATTTATTATAAAATCTTCAACTAAATAAATACATCTATTTCATTTTTTTCTTTTCCAATGACACTTTTAGTTAACCATTTTTTATCCCTTGAAGAAAAAATAATAACTGAATCTTGTTCAGAATCAATTATTTTGTAAATCTGTGTTCTAATCCTATGAAGCTGTGCTTCAGTAACCTCTCCCTCAAATACTGAATTTTGAATCCAGTTTAAATAAGTTTTTAAAAATTTTAGTACTTTACTAACTCTTTTTTCTCCAACATCATATACAATCAAAACATACACAATTACCACCACATCTTAAATCCTTCATATTTATCTTCTTCAATTAAATGTTTAATTAGTTTATAAAGTTCAAGCCTAATTAACGTCCTGTAACTAACCTCTCTATCCAATTTCTTATGATGAATTGTTGATGAAAGCTTATTCTCATATTCTCTTAAAAACTTTTTTCTGCCTTCATCGTTTAAATAACAATACTCTAATTCTTTTAAAAAATCACTTTCCTTTATGATGCCCTCATTAATTATTTTAAATATTACTCTATCTACTATAATCGGCTTAAATATCTCTGCAACATCAAGAGCAAGAGAAAATCTTCTCTCTCCAGGTTGATGTAGATAGCTTATGGTAGGATTTAACTGAGTATTGTATATTTCACCTAATACGGTTGTATACATAACAGAGTTTCCAAAAGAAATTAAGGCGTTCATAGGATTATTAGGTGGTCTTTTTACCCTTTCTTTAAATTCAAATCTTTCGCCTATTATAATTGGTATAGATTCATAATATAGCTGTCTTATGTTACCTTCTATACCCATTATAGTTGGTATATCAAAAGCTGTTAAAAGGTTCTGCCTTAGTTTTTCTATTTTTTCTATGATTTCTTTTAGTTTTATATCCTTATCCTCATAATGTTTTATATTCTTTACTATATTGTAACTTGCAGAATAAAGTATTTCTCTTGCTATATAACATCTTTTTTCATTATCTATGTTGTGCTTTGCTTGTTGTATAATCAGGTATCCCGAATTATATTTTTCCCTCGGATAAAACGTACCTGAATAATATCCATAATAGTTAAAAATATGTGCCATTATATTATTCTGTGATAAGAAATTAAGTGCTTTTGTATTCATATCTACTTCACCATAAATTAAAACACTCTCTACATCATTAACTGGTATAGCTTTTGAACCCTGTTCAGTTTCAAAATATAGAGTATTATCTTTTCTTTTTAGTCTGCCACTATTCATAATGTAATAATTTCTTTTCATATAACCACTCCTTAACAAAAACACAATTCATAGTAACTACACTTTTTACATTTATGGGTAAACTCTGGCTTTGGTGGAATATTTAATTGTTTTATATAATTAATCTGATTAAGTAAATTTTGTATATCATCATAAGCTTTTTCATCATATACTATTGTTTCTGTCCTTCTTTCTTGAGGGTAGTGTACTACCCCCTTGCTACATTGAATACCTTTCTGTCTTAAATAGTAAATATAATAAAGTATCTGATATTTTGTAGCCTGTTCTTCTGCTCTGCTCATTTTTATTTCGTGTATTGCTAAGTCTTTATCAATATAATCAATTCTTATTGTTTCATCGATTAATAACTCTGTTTTTTTTCCTTCTAATTTATCATCGTGTACTTGCTTACCTATTTCTACCTTGTTTGAATTATGCTCCATAGTTAAACCTTTTGAGTAAAACCAAAGTTTCCTTTTACATACTAATAAATAATTAATTTCTACTCCTGTAGCTCTTAAATCTATTGCAGGTACTTCCATTTTATCCCTCCTTTTCATTAAATTTATTGCCCTTTTTTTATTTTTTAAACATAAAAAAAGGGCAACTTAAAAAAGTTGCTCTTTAAAAAAGTTTCAATTCCAATATGGTCCGATTTAAACGAAGTATATGCAGACCAAATAGCCTTCTTGTAAAAGGGTTTCAATTCCAATATGGTCCGATTTAAACCATCCCATTTTCTTTAAACATAATTGAAACCGCTGTTGTTTCAATTCCAATATGGTCCGATTTAAACTTTTTTGGATCACCTTCTTTTATCTTTCTTAGTATTGTTTCAATTCCAATATGGTCCGATTTAAACATATTTTATTGATAAAGGATACAAACAGTTTAAATTGTTTCAATTCCAATATGGTCCGATTTAAACTATTTGTGAGTTGTTTTCGGCAACCTTAATCTCGATGTTTCAATTCCAATATGGTCCGATTTAAACCCGTTATGGAAGTCGCATTTTTTAAAGGTTCTCCATATATGAATACCCAATTTTTTTCGGGAACCTTCAGTCATTAAAAAATCCATAGGAGGTTTACAAACTTTATTCCTCTATATTCTAATATAACTTATTATTTCCATTATTTCAATATTAAAATTTACTTAAAATTATGTTTATATAATTTAAGTTATATTTTTAATAAAAAATTCTCTACATAAAATAGAGAATTTGTAATTTTACCTTATACATTTTAATATTTTCCCAAACATTCAATCATACCAAAACCAAGACTATTTCTATCACCTAATCCACATTCATAGGCTATTTCTATAAGTTCAGGATTACCTATAATCTCACAATCAGTTAAATATCCTTTAATGTTTATCCCATTTTTATATTTTATAAGTTTTCCTTTTGTGTTCTTCCCAAAGTTAATATCAAATCTTATATCGTCTGGCAACTTTTTATGTATTATCTCATACTTAGCAAGTACATTTCTTCTTATATTTTCAATAAATCTTTCATCTTCTATATATAAATCTCTTTTTAAAAGCCTTCCATCTTCCTTTAATAAAGCTGTTGACATAGTTATAGGTGATATAGTTTTGAATCTCATTCTTTCTTTAAATTCTGGTATTGGAGGTATCGATATTCCATCTACCTTTAATTTCGCTGAACCTAATTTTATCTCCTCTTTAAAAAGGATAGATTTAACAAGATATTCAATAAACTCAGAAAAAGGAGATGATATAGAAAGTTTTACATTTCCACTAAATATTATTCTTTCTTTTTCAATTTTATAATTTTCAAAAAATAAATTAGAGAAAGTAAACATCTTATAATTTTTGTAATTACATCTAAACCCTTCATTGTGGAGTTTATTAGCCATATCTTCGTTTATTTCTTTCAAACAGCTATATATAAACGCTGAAATATAATAATTATAATTGATATCTAACAACTGTTGGTCCTTTGAATTTAAATTTAAAATAATTCTCATCTTAACCTCCTATTATTCAACAGTTTTCCATAATAATATAAATTCTTATCCTATTACACTAACTCCATCTAATTAATCTTTTAATAAATTTGTTTTTTCATCTCACCCACGTAATTATATTCTTTTTAAAATTCTAATTTCCTGCATAATATTTCAAAAAAATTTAAAAAAGTGACTTTGAAAATTTTAGTATAAAGTCACTTTTTGCCTTTTTATTCAGCTAAACTATTTGCTTCATATGCCTGCTTTAGGTTTTCATAGAATTGGGCTTCTCCTGTTTTTATATATGGAATAAGCCATAAGAATCCTATTCCTACTGTTAAGATACATAGTATTGCCCATCCTATAAAGCTAAGTTGTAATAGGAATAGTTTTCCCTTAAATCCCTTCATCATTTGTTTACTTCTTCTTAATGCCTCCATAGCACCAATTCCAGGATTATCCTTTATAATATAAAATGTTAAAGAATAACTATATGCTGCAATGATTCCAGGTATAATTAAAAGTAATGACCATAGGAATATAAAAATTGACATTAATAATTGTGCTAAAAATGCCGTTGCAAAGTTTTTAAAACCATCAAACAGATTTTCAAGTTCTAATGGCTCATTTCTTACAAGTCTTAAAAAACTACTTGCTAAACCTAAGGCAAAGGGCCCACCAATAAGTAAACCAAATATCCACCCAATATACGGGATTGCTCCTGGAATACCTGGAAGTAATGAACCGAGAAAGCAAACAAGTATTGCCATACCCCAGTTGCCCTTTAGTCTCTGTCTTGCATCAAATTTTAATTCAGCATTGCTTTTGATTAGTGAATAATTTACGTTCATACCCATCCTCTTTGTCAAAAAACTGTCTACGATTATAACATAAGTAGTAACTAATTATAATATTTTCTACATATTAAAACATAAACCCCTATTTACATTTATTTAATAATAAATGTAAATAGGGGTTATTTTTATCTTTATCATCTTATCATCTTATCTAATCTATATTAGGATTAACATATTTTTATTCTCTCTCCAACTTTAATTTCCTTTAAAATTTCCTCCTCTGCCTCTACTACAAAGTATGCACCTTTTTCATAGGCTATTTTTCTCTTGGGTAGTCCCTCTATCTTTTTTATAACCACCATATTTTTATCTAAAAAAAGAACGTCAATCTTAAATCTCATAAAAAAAGTATGAATGCTATTGCAGGGTTTAAAAAGAATTGCCTCATAATGGGGCTTTTTTCTAAACATATATCCTAATAGTCTATCTTTGAAATTATTTGCAAAATAAACTCTACATATTTCTCTATCCTTATATATTAGCTTTTTCATATTTATCACCTTAAAAAGAAATTATATAGCTTTATAAATGCAGGTCCAAGAATTATAACAAATATTGTAGGAAATATAAAAAATACAAGAGGAAATAGCATCTTTATAGGTGCCTTCATTGCATTTTCTCTTGCTGCCTGTTTTCTCTGCTCCCTTAAATTTGCAGACTCTATTCTCAAAACCTTACCTAAACTTACACCAAGTTCATCTGCCTGAATTAAAGAAGTAACAAAGCTGGAGAGCTCCTTTACATCACATCTTTGACTTAAACTTTTTAAAGCTGTTTTTCTCTGTATTCCCATCCTTATTTCCTTTAAGGTTTTAGCAAACTCATCACTTAAATCTCCCTTTATATTATCTACTACCTTTGCTATTGCACCATCAAAGGAAAGTCCAGCCTCAACGCTCACAGTTATCAAATCAAGAACATAGGGTAAATCCCTTAATATGTTCTTCTTTCTTCTTTTTACCCTTACTGAAAGATTAAAACTAAATAGATAGCTTGTTAAAATCCCAATAAAAAGAGCTATTATGAGAGAATTTAATATGCTGTTGGATAAAAGATAAAAAAGGATATAGGAAAATAAAAAGGAGATTATAGTGGATACAGTTTTAATAAATATCCATCTTCCTATGTCATTTTTATGATATCCTGCCAGCTCTAACCTTTTGTTTAACCTGTTTATCTTGTTTTCGGGAGTAAACTTTAAAAAGAAATTAAATAAAATAAGATAAAGAGGAACTACAGCTCTCTCTAAAAAGGATTTATCCGAAAGTTCATCTAATTTGACATCCTCCTTAATCTTATCTAATCTCCCCTTTAGTGTTATTTTATTTCTTAAAGCTATCATAAAAATTAAATTTATAACACAAAAGGCTGATAAAAAGGATAGAAGTAGTATTAAAAAAAGCATAGTCCCACCTCTATAATTCAACGTTTATTATTTTCATTATCATAAAAATGCCTATAAGTTCAAATATAAAAGAAAAAATAACCATTCCTAAGCCTATCTTCGTTGTAAAAAGAAGCATTATATATTCCCTATTAAATAAGTAAATAACTACTCCTAAAAATAAAGGAAGAAGAGAAATAATTGCTCCTGTAAGTTTTCCCTGTGCCGTTAAGGTCTTTAGTTCATTTTTTATCTTCTGACGCTCTCTTATTGTTTCTGTGATATTATCTAATATTTCTGCAAGGTTTCCTCCTATATCCTTTTGAATTAATATGGCATTTATAAGGAGATTCAAATCCTCCGATGTAACCCTTCTTTGAAGATTATAAAAGGCCTCCTGCTCTGACAATCCAAGGCTCATCTCCTTTAAAAGCCTTTTGAACTCCTTCCCTAAGGGCTCCTTTACCTGTTCCCCTACAACTGAAACTGCCTGCAAAAATGAATACCCTGCCTTTAGGGAATTAGAAACTATAACTATTGCTTCAGAAAGCTGACTATCAAACTTTTTTATTCTATCTATTTTTCTCTTAAGCATAATAAGTGTTGGTAGAGACCACGAGGAGAAGGATAATGATACTGATACTATTATGTTTTTAGACAACAAATATAGGGTTATCCCCGTTATTAATGAAATTAATATTTTAATAACAACAAGTTCGTTGTAGGTTAATGGCAAATCTGACCTTATAAGTTCAAGTTCAACATACTCCCTTATCCTGCCATTGAACTTGAAGTTTGGTATAAGCTTTGACAAGGATTTTATAAAATTAAATTTTTCCTTTTTAACTTCAGAGTTTAATTCAACATATTCCTCATCAAAGTGTTTTAACTTGTCCACCGTCTTAACTTGATTAAATGCTAACATAGATAAAGAATAAAAAATTGAAAAGGAAAGTAGAAAAATCAAAGTTAGTAATAGAAACATATCATCACTTCCAAACTACATAAATATTTCTTGTGGAATGTTTATTCCCTTTTCCTTAAGCTTTTGAATAAACTTTGGCATAACTCCTGTAAAAACAAAATCTCCCTTTACCTTACCCTTGTTGTCAACTCCTCTTTGTTCAAATCTAAATATATCCTGAAGTATTATTACATCCCCCTCCATACCCTGAACCTCAGTTATGTGGGTTATTTTTCTACTTCCATCCATAAGCCTTGACTGCTGTATTATAACATCTATTGCTGATGCAATTTGATCTCTTATTGCTCTAACAGGTAAATTCATACCCGACATTAAAACCATTGTTTCAAGTCTTGATAGCATATCCCTTGGAGAATTTGCGTGCCCTGTTGTAAGGGAACCATCGTGACCTGTATTCATAGCCTGAAGCATATCGAGGGCCTCACCTGATCTTACCTCTCCCACAACAATTCTATCCGGCCTCATTCTTAGACTGTTTTTAACAAGGTCTCTTATTGTTATCTCTCCTTTACCCTCAAGGTTTGCAGGCCTTGTTTCAAGCCTTACAACGTGCTCTTGAGATAGCTGAAGTTCTGCTGCATCCTCTATTGTTATTATTCTTTCTTCGTTTGGTATAAAGGATGATAAAACATTAAGGGTTGTTGTTTTACCACTTCCTGTACCACCAGATACAACAATATTGAGCCTTCCTTGAACACATATTTTCAAAAACTCAGCCATTTTAGTATTTAAAGTGCCAAACCTTATTAAATCTTCAACTGTAAAGGGGTCATCTGAGAACTTTCTTATAGTAATTGATGGCCCGTCTATTGCAAGAGGAGGAATTATTGCATTAACTCTTGAGCCATTTGGAAGTCTTGCATCCACCATAGGAGAACTTTCATCAATTCTTCTTCCAAGTGGAGATACTATCTTCTTTATAACGTGCATTACGTGGTCGTCATTTTTAAACTTTGCATCTGTCAAGGTAAGCTTCCCATTTCTTTCTACATATATCTTATTTGGACCGTTTACCATAATTTCTGTAACACTTGCATCCTTTAGAAACTGTGTAATAGGTCCAAAACCTATTATCTCATCTATAAGTTCCTCCCTTATCTTCTTTTTTTGGGAGCTTGTTAAATTTAATGACTCCTCCTCAATATTTTTTAAGATTAATGCATTAATCTTTTGTGTTACCTCATCATTTTCCTCTGATATATCCTTGAAATTTATATCAAGTTCCTCTATTACTTTGTTCTGTATTTTAGATTTTAATTTTACATAAGGATCTATTTCCTTTTCTATTTTATTCTGCCTCGTTTCTATATTTTTTTCTTCAAGCCTTTTAATAAGAGACATATAATTGCCCCCTTTATATCTCAAGTTGTCTGCATAGAGTTTCTATTGATTTTTCTATCTTAGATTTTAAAAACTTACTACCCTCAATAAAGGGTTTACCTGTGTTTATTGAGTTTATAACGGTCTTTTCATCATCTGATATAGTTAAAAATATACTCTCCTTAAATACCTCCTCCGCCTCTTTTTTACCTATTCCATAGTCAGTTTTGAACCTATTTACAACAACCTTAACCTTATTTTTGTCGTACCCTAAGGATCTCATAACTTGAAGTCCAAGCTTTGTGTTTTTTAAAGAAGCTAAATCCATATTTGAAATAAACAGTATATAGTCGGAAATGTCTAATATATAAAGCGTTATTTCACTGAAATTAACCCCCGTATCAACCACTACAACATCATAATGCCTCTTTAATGTATTCAATATATTTTCTACTATTTCTTTGCTTATATATTCAGAGGCTTCAGGCTTTTTAGGTGCAAACATTATATCTAAATTTTTATTGTAATTATATAGATAAGATTTTATACTGCTTATTGAATCTATGTTTTCATCATCAACCACATCAAGTATTGTCTTTGCATCAACAGCATCAACAAATATGGATATATCTCCAAACATTAAATCTAAATCCATAAGAAGCACCTTTTTATTTTTGCTTAATTCAATTGCTGCATTTACTGCTAATGTAGTCTTTCCTACTCCCCCCTTTGAACTAAAAAAGGTTATAATCTTCCCATCCCTTGAATCTATTTCACTTTCTTTTATATTCTTGTATCTATCATAGGTCAGTTTAATAGTATTTACTAAAGTGTCATAATTGAAGGGCTTTATAATATACTCCTTCGCCCCATAAAACATAGCCTTTCTTAAATATTCACTTTCCCCTTGAACAGACATAATAATCACAATTACATCTTTAAATTGTGACGTTATCCTTTCTGTTGCCTCAAGTCCATTTAAAATAGGCATATTTATATCCATTAAAACAACATCAGGTTTTAACTTTTTTATTTTTTCTATTGCATCTTCTCCATCTAATGCCTCTCCTACTATTTCAAAATCCTCTTCAAATTCTATTATTTTTTTACGATATCCCTTGTTTCTTTAACGTCATCTGCAATCAATATCTTTATTTTATTCATACTATCACTCCTACTTTTTAGAAACAGGAACCTTTATAATCATATTAGGAACTATTATATTTTCATCCTTTATATTGTTTATCTCCTTTAACAGGTCATAGTTATCAGGATGTCCATAGAAGACTCTACTTATATTTCTTAACGTATCTCCCTTTTTTACCTTATAGTAGATATATTTTTCTTCTTTATTTATAAAAAAATCCGCTTCTACTGCTCCATTTGAGTTTATTATATCTGTACTTTTATTTGCTCTAAGGGAAAGTTTAATTTTCCCTATATCCTCTGCAAGAACAAGCTTTTCTACATCCTGTGCAGGAACCTGAAGAGTTACAAAAAATCTTGTAGGTATCTTCCCATCATCCTTTGGATTGTTTTGTCTTGTCATATTTCTATCAACTGCTAAAACCTTTATGTTTTGGAGTATAACCTTTGCAATGTCACTTCTTATTACTCTATTGTTCTCCCTCTTCTCTGATAAAAATACAATAACATCAACATAATCACCTGGCTTTAGAAGGTATGATACACCAGTATCACCTGTAACACTTACTGAAAGTGCCCTATAATTTTCATCTATATTAAAACTTAACTCGTCTATTTTCTCACTCTGAAGTTTGCCAATAAGTATTATCTCATCCTTTATGATGTTCTCCTTTGCAAATTTTCCTAAAACTAAAGAATAATCCCTAATATATCCCTGCTGAAGGCTATCCTTTGGTAATTCAATCTCCCTCAACATCTTTTTTTCTATAACAGTCCCCTTTGGTATGTTAGTGTTTGCAACTAAAACCTTAACAAAGTATCGGTTTTCCTTTTTTGAGCCTAATTTACCTATATACATATACACTAAAAAAGTTACCAGTATTGATAATATAAAGGAAAACAACAAAAGCCTCCTAAAATAACTGTTCATCTTATCACCTACCTTGAAAGCTTAACACCATAAACTCCTGTGTCATTTAGTGTCATATCAATTTCTGCATTTGTTACATATTTTATAAATCTCCCTTGAATTTCTGCCTTGCCAGAGTTTTTATTTATATCCTCAACGAAAAACTGTGCAAATCCAACAACCAAAACCATCTTTCTACCATCAACCTCCATCGTATTTACAAGTGGTATTGTCCATAGTCGTATAGAATCCCTCTTATAATTCTCAAAGGTACTATTTTCTGAGTTAATATAGTTTTTTAAATCGTTAACAACCCCAGCCATATTACCTGGTTCTGTATCAAGCATATCTCCAACATTTATAACACCATCATAGCCATACATTGCATTTATATAAAAAACATTAGCCCCCTGCCCTCCTATTGCAAGCACATTGTAATTTCCGTGATATCCATCCCCCGCCTCCTCTTTTAGCGTAACTAAATCACCATAGGTAAAGTCATATGCAACAACCCCAAAGGGTCTAACCCCTCCTTTTACGGATTTTGCTGGTCCTAAAATCGCCTTAGATTTTGAAGAAACAATACTTTTGTTGATACCAAAAATTTTTGCAAATATATGATTTACCTGCTTTTTTGCCCTAATTTCAATACTTTTATTATCCTCTGATATAGCTATTTCTGCCTTTGTGGCGTCTACCCCATTTTTTTCAAGATATTCCTTTGCAATCTCTTCTGCCCTTTGAGGATTTATAGGGAGTTCTAATGCTGCTGATAGGCAGGCTGAATCAATTGCATTTTCAAGCTTTATTTTTTCTGCATAAACTATCCCAACATCTATAACATAGGCGGAAAAAGATAAAAGTGCAGCAAACATAATAAGTATTATTATGGCTGCATTTCCCCTTTTTTTCATTAAAATCACCTTCATTCAACTCTCATTGCTGTTTCTGCTGTAAGTTCTACTTGGTTTCCTAATATGTTTTTTATTATCGGTATTATAAGGTCATATTCATATTCCACCCTAACCCTTAAGGTCTCACCCGGTCTTCTATTAGAATCATTTGGAGTTATTATAACATTCAGTTTATTAGTATCTATATGAGAGGCACTACTGTATACTGCTTGAACTATTTCGTTATCATCTGCCCCCAAAATTCCAAGCCTTGCACCTTCCCTTGATGCATTTTGAATTGTTAGATAAGAATTTAGCATTATACCAAATTCTGATATACCCATAACAATTAGTAAAAGTATTGGAAGTAATATTGCAAATTCAAGTAATGCTTGTCCTTTTTTTCTATACTTCATAGCATCTCCTCTTTTTAAAGAAATAGATATGCACTATGCATATCTATTTCTTTTTTATTTAATTAGCCTAATTGTTGTGTTATTTCTTGGAATTTTTGTGCTATTGCAGGTCCAAGAAGTACTAATGCCCCGATAACAACTACAGCTATAAGTGCAACAAGCAATGCATATTCAACCATACCTTGTCCCTTCGTCTTTCTTGAAGCCATAAGATTAAATAATGTTCTAATCATATATATAACCTCCCTTAATAATATTCGCTTTTGTTTTTGTTAATTTAATTATATTTTAGATAGAGTCTATAAAGTAGATAGCAAAGGTACTAAAATAGAAGTACCTTAGGCATAAAAAAATAGGGACTTAAGTCCCTACTGTTCGTACTTTCCTTTATAATACTCCTCTATATTATTCTGTACTGCTAAAAGTGCTGCCTGTACTCTATCGTGAACCCCCATCTTAAAAAATAGATTTGTAGCATAATTTTTAACTGTTTTCTCGGATAAAAAAAGCTTTTCTGCTATCTCTTTATTACTAAATCCCCTTGATATATAAAGCAGAACCTCAACTTCACGCTTTGAAAGCTTATCAAATATACAAATCCTTTCTTCTTTGCTCTTTATTCTGCTAAATATTAAAGACACTAAAGATTTATCTATATATTTTTCTCCACTATATACAGTATTTATCGCCTCAACTATCTCATCTGATGCAGAATCCTTCAAAATATACCCATCTGCACCAACCTCTATTGCTTCAAAAAGGGTGTTTCTGTCGCTTTCAACTGTTAGTATAATAGTTTTTATATCTATATTTTTACTCTTAATATTTTTTAAAACATCAATACCAGTAAGGTTTGGCATATTAATATCTAATAGGGCAACATCTATTTTATTTTTTAAAATATATTCTAATGCTTCCTTACCATCCCTACATTTAAATTCTATCTTCATATTTTCTTCAAGGCTAATTATCTTTTCAAGCCCTTCCCTTATAAGCGTATGGTCATCAGCAATAAGTATTTTAATCATCCTTAATTACCCCCCCTATTAACAGGAAGTTTAATTTTAAACTTGGTGCCTACTCCCTTTTTAGATTCAAGTTCAAATTCTCCCTGAAGTTGATTTACTCTTTCTATTATTCCTAAAAGTCCATAGTTTGTCCCCTGTGTTTTAACCTTCTTTAGTGTTTCTTCTACGTCAAAGCCTACACCATCATCACTTACAACAATCATAAGATACTTAAGTCCATAATCAAGTTTTACCTCTACATTTTTTGCCTTGGAATGTTTCTTTACGTTGTTTAGTATCTCTTGAATTATCCTATAAACTGCAACCTGTATTATAGGTTCTATTTCATCATCTATTGGTTTTATTTTAAGTTCAATTTTTATATCCTTCTCCTCTTTTATGGATTTTACATATTCCTGTATTGTATGAGCTAATCCTAAATCATCAAGGGACATAGGTCTTAGGTCGAATATTATTGCTCTAATCTCCTTAAGTGCAGTCTTTAAAACTTCCTTAAGCTCTGAAAGCTCCATCATTCCCTTATCTAAATCCTTTTCAATTACTTTTTTAGCAAAATCTATTCTCATAACTGCAGATGCTACATATTGTGCAGGTCCATCGTGTATATCCCTTGCAATTCTTTTTCTTTCATCTTCTTGAGCTTCAAGTATCTTTATGCCCACTAACATTTCCGACTCTTTATCATCTAAATTCAACGTTGACAATGCTTCACCCTCAAGGTACTTTAATGCAACAGTTATTTGACTTATAGCCTTTTGTGCATTGTTTATGTTTTCTCCAAGTTTTTTTAGCTGAATCTCTAATCTATCTCTTTTATCCCTTAAGGATTTTTCTTCATTTCGTTTAGTAAGAAGTTTTAGCCTAACCTCATAGGCCTTATCGTATACTTCCTTTATATCTTTTTCTGTGTACTTATCAAATCTACTTGAAACTTCAGATAGGGACTGCCTCATTTTCTTATCTAATTTCTCCAGTTCATCCACTTCCTCTATAATTTCAGCTATCTTATCCTTAAGCTGTTTTATTTCTATAATTAATTCAGCCTCTTCTTTTTTCACATTGTCTATGATGTTTATTATCATCTCTTTACTGTTGCTTATTTGTTCTATTATTCTCTTTATTATTTCATTTATTTCACTTATTTCTGTGCCCCTTCTTTTCATTTAAACCACTCGCTTTTTAAATATAATTTTTAATTACATTATAACATTAATTATATTTTTATCAATTATCCAATTTTATTTCATAATTTAAAAGTTTTTAATAAAAAACACAGATTGTTGACAAACCTGTTTGTTAGCTAAAATATGAAAAAGCCCCATGAAAGGATTTTATTTGGCTCTTTCATAAGCTTTAGCAATTATTGCTTTTCGACTTTGAAAAAGTCCGTAATTCGGCACAGGACGTGCCGAGCCGAGCGGCCATCAGGACGATGGCATCGCGAGGGT
>NZ_JAIHAO010000034.1:0-20546 GCF_020054765.1 Caloramator sp.
CTCTCCCCAATCTAACCTATCTTTCTAAAATCACTCTCAAATAAGAAAGGACAGGCATTCTAATCGAATACCCGCCCCAACAATTGACAAAGAGCCAAATTTTAAAGCCCCACTTATAGATTAATACAGCATCTATAATGGAGCAATTATATTTATTATTTAATAGAATCTATTAAATTTTGCATATCATCCTTTGTAAATTGGTATCTTCTTTCACAAAAATGGCACTCTACCTGCATAATCTCTTCCTCTTCCTTTAATCTCTCAAGTTCCTCTTTTCCTAATGCAATAAGTGCCTTTTCAACTCTTTCTCTTGAACAATCACACTCATACGCTATATCTATCTCTTCGTGTATTTTTAAGTCCATATCATCAAAAAGTAAATTTAATATATCTTCGCAAGTTTTACCTTCTGCTATAAGTGTTGAAAGCGGTGGTATCTCTTGAAGTCTAAATGTGATTATATCCGCAAGTAGTTCGTTTGCACCAGGCATCATTTGTATAACTAATCCTCCAGCTGATTTTATAGAAATGTCTGTGTCAACAAGAACACCTAATGCTACTGCAGATGGAACCTGTTCTGAAACTGTAAAATAATATGCAATGTCATCTCCAACTTCACCAGTATATAAAGGTACACTTCCTACATATGGGTCTTTAAGCCCCATATCCTTTACTACGTTTAAAAATCCATCCTTACCTATTGCACCACCAACATCAAGTTTTCCCTTATCATTTAATGGCAAATCTACGTGTGGATTTGAGATGTAACCCTTTACATTCCCCTTTGAATTTGCAACAACTACTAAATTACCTGCTGGCCCTCTACCATTCATAGACAATGTCAGCGTATCCTTTTCACCCTTTAACATTGCTCCCATTATACTACCTGCAGTTAATAATCTACCGAGGGCTGCTGATGCAGTTGGGCTTAAATCGTGTATTTGTCTTGCTTTTTCTACTATATCTGTTGTAATTGCTGCAAATAATCTTATATCTCCATTTGAGGCTGTTGCTCTAACTAATTTACCCATATTGTTTCCTCCTAAAATATAAAATATTTTTTGAATAAAAGTTAGGTTAATTATACAAATCTGTACAATACAAGTCAATATTTAAAGTATAATCATTGTAACACTCAAAAATTAAAGAATATTATAATTATATAATGATCTATTGGGGTGTTTTTTGTGGATACCCAAAAAGATAAACTAAAAGTAAAGGTACGTCAATCTAAAGATGGTAAAAAAAAATAAAAATAGAAAATGACTATTTAAAAATCAGCATCAGAGTTAAAGATAAAGATGTTGAACTTTGCGATGAAGATGAGTAATTATTATCATTTCTTTATCACAAATACAGCTCTAATACTATCTTGACTATATTCTTTAAATTTATAGTCATCAAAAACTTCAACTTCTTTAAAACCTATTTTTTTTATAATTTCTATGATTTCTTCAACCCTATAAATTTTTTGTAAATGCCTTTCATCAAACCTTCTATAATATTTTCCTTCCTTTACAAAGAAGGTAATATACATCTCCAATATATCTTCATTTATATAATTATCCCATATATAGCATATATCCTCTCTATTTAATGTAAAAGTCTTTTCTCCTATTAGATTTCTTAACTTATATTCTGTGCTAATATCAAATAAAAAATAACCACCATCTTCTAAGTGATTATAAACATTTTTAAAGGAATTTTCTAAATCTATAAGGTTTGTTATGTAATTAAAGCAGTCACAAAAGCTAAATATAAAGGGAAATTTTTTGTTTAAATTATAATTCCTTATATCCTGTTTCAATAGTGAAACTCTTAATCTTTCACTTCTTAATTTCTCCTCTGCCTTTGTCAGCATATCCTCTGAACTATCCAATGCCACTAAATCCAATCCAAGTTTTTTTAAATAAATAGTCATATTTCCTGTACCACAGCCAAGTTCGAGACCTTTTTTGTATTTTAATTCAATATTTTTATTTTTAAAATATGTGCTAACAAAATCTGCCCATTTATTATAATCTACATCCATAAGCTCATCATATACTAAAGATAAATTTGAATATTGTTCCATTTATTTCAACTCCTATATTTATTTTGTTTTGTCATTTTGTTAAAATAAAGTAAGAATAAATAAAATAGTTTACAGGAGGTATTTTATGCTATATCCATTATTTTTTCAACCTGTTTATAAAGAAATTATATGGGGAGGACAAAATTTAAATAAAATACTTGGTCGTAATTTGCCCTATGAAAAAACTGCAGAAAGCTGGGAAGTGTGTTGTCATAAAAATGGAATGAGTATAATCGAAAATGGAAAATATAAAGAAAAAACTCTACAAGAAATAATAGATATATATAAAGAAGAACTACTTGGAACTAAAGCTTTAAAATATGATAGATTTCCTCTTCTAATTAAATACATAGATGCAAATGATAAACTTTCTGTTCAAGTTCATCCTAACGACGAATATGCACTTAAATATGAAGGAGATTTTGGTAAGACTGAAATGTGGTATGTGGTTGATGCAAAGGATGATGCTAAGCTTATATATGGTTTAAAGGAAGGAACAACAAAGCAAGAATTTAAAGAAGCTCTATTAAACAATAGATTGGAAAATTGTTTAAATTATGTTTCTGTTAAAAAGGGTGATGTAATTTTTATTCCTTCTGGCACCGTTCACGCTATACTTGATGGAATCGTAATTGCAGAAATACAACAAAATAGCGATACTACCTATAGAGTATATGATTGGAATAGAGTTGATAAAAACGGTAAACCAAGAGAACTTCATATTGAAAAGGCTCTTGATGTAATTGATTTTAATATAAGTGGTAAAGTAGTATCACCAGTATCCCAAAAATTTAATGGCTATAGTTTATCTAATATTGCAAAGTGCAACTACTTCTCTGTTGATGAAATCACTGTAGAAAATAAATACATTGATAAAACAAATGGAGAATCCTTTTATATTTATATGTGTATCGAAGGCAATGGAAGACTCACTTATAATGGAGATGTATTTGATATATTTTTAGGTAAAACTTTTATGATTCCAGCAAAAGAAGAAGAATTTACAATAGAGGGGCAATTAAAACTATTAAAGACATATCTATAAGGGGCATAATTGCCCCTATTTATTCCATCTTCTACCTGCATCCTTATTTCTCTTTGTCATTATTCCACCTATTTTGCCAGTCTCTTCTGCCGTTAAACCACTCCAACCGTATTTTTTAACTTTATCTATAAGCCCTAATTCCTCTGCTATTTCATACTTAATTTTTTCCCTTTCAAGTTCTTCTTCACTTAAAGGCTTTTTAGCTTTAATCTTTGCCTTTACCTTCTTTTTAAATGGTGTTGTCATATAAAACACCCCCTCAGGATTATTTTATCCTTGAGGGGGTATATTTTATACTAAATGGCACGCAACAAAGTGTCCTCCGCCCACATCTCTAAATTTAGGTATTTCCTGTGAACAAATATCCTTTTTGTATGGGCATCTTGTATGGAATTTACATCCACTTGGAGGATTTGCTGGGCTTGGAATATCTCCCTGCAATATTATCCTTTCCCTTTTTAGCGTTGGGTCTGGAATTGGAACAGCAGAAAGCAATGCTCTTGTATATGGATGCAGTGGATTTTTATAAAGTTCGTGCTTATCTGCAAGCTCCACAAGTGAACCTAAGTACATTACACCTACCCTATGGCTTATGTGCTTTACAACACTTAAATCGTGGGATATGAACATATATGAAAAACCAAACTTTTGTTGTAGATCACATAAAAGGTTTACAATTTGTGATTGAATTGAAACGTCAAGAGCAGATACTGGTTCATCACAAACTATAAATTTTGGATTTAATACAAGTGCTCTTGCAATACCAATTCTCTGTCTTTGTCCACCTGAAAATTCGTGTGGATATCTTCTTATGTGGTAAGGTGCAAGTCCACACATTTCTATTGCCTCAAGTACTCTGTCCTTAACTTCCCCCTTAGATACTAATCCGTGATCTACAAGTGCCTCACCTATAATTTCACCTACAGTCATTCTTGGATTTAATGAACTATATGGATCTTGGAATATAATCTGCATCTTAGGTCTTATGCTTCTTAAATCTTTTCTACTTAACTTAAATATATCCTTTCCCTCAAAATACACGCTTCCATCTGTTTTGTCTAAAAGTCTCAATATTGTTCTTCCTGTTGTTGATTTTCCACACCCTGATTCTCCAACAACTCCTAATGTTTCACCTTCCTTTAGCTCGAATGAAACATCATCAACCGCCTTTACATATCCAACTGTTCTTTGGAATACTCCTGCCTTTATTGGAAAGTACTTTTTCAGATTTTCTACTTTTAATAAAGTTTCAGCCATTTTACTTCACCTCCCTGTAGAGGTGGCAAGCCACCTTATGACCATCTTTTACACTACAAAATTCTGGCTGTTCCCTTCTACATATGTCCATAGCCTTTGAACATCTGGGGTGGAAATAGCAGCCCTCTGGCATATTAAGTGGATTTGGTACTTGTCCGGGTATAGAATTTAATCTATCTTTATCTTGATTTAATATTGGCTTTGATTCAAGCAATCCTAATGTATATGGATGCATTGGATTTTTAAATATTTCATATACATTAGCCTCTTCAACGACCTTTCCAGCATACATAACAACAACGTGGTCTGCCATTTCTGCAACAACACCAAGGTCATGAGTTATAAGTATAATAGATGTATTAGTTTTATTCTTAAGATCTCTCATCAGATCAAGTATTTGTGCTTGAATTGTAACATCAAGTGCAGTAGTTGGCTCATCTGCTATTAAAAGCTTTGGATTACAAGCCATTGCCATTGCAATCATTGCCCTTTGTCTCATTCCACCTGACAGTTCGTGTGGATAGGCATCTACAACCTCATCTGCTCTTGGAATACCAACCAACTTTAACATATCTATAGCCTTTTCACGTGCCTTTTCTTTATTCATATTTTGGTGTAGAACTATAGCTTCTATTATTTGATCACCTATTGTAAATACAGGGTTTAATGAAGTCATAGGTTCTTGAAATATAACAGATATTTTGTTTCCACGTATTTTTCTGATTTCTTCATCGGTTGCCTTTGTTAAATCCTTACCATCAAATATAATTTCACCATCAACAATTTTGCCAGGTGGATTTGGAATAAGCTTAAGTATAGACATAGCAGTTATACTTTTACCACATCCAGATTCACCAACTACACCTAATGTTTCTCCCTCTCTTATTGATAAACTAACGTCATCAACAGCCTTTATTACACCATCTTCTGTATAAAAATAAGTCTTTAAATTCTTTATACTCAATAATTCACCCATTCTAATACCCCCTATCTTTTAAGCTTTGGATCAAGTGCATCTCTTAATCCATCTCCGAATAAGTTTATTGCCATAACTGTTAAGAATATACAAACACCAGGAGGTATCCACTTCCAATACTCATATTGCATTGCATAATAGTCAGTTGCAACCTGAACCATTTGTCCCCAAGATGGGTATGGTGGAGTTACACCTAAACCAAGATAGCTCAATGCAGACTCAGAAAGAATTGCACTACCTATACCTAAAGTAGCAGATACGATAATTGAAGCAAAGGTATTTGGAAGAAGATGTCTAAAAATCTTCCTTCTATCTCTAAGACCAAGTGCTTCAGCAGCCTGCATAAATTCCTGCTCTCTTAAGGATAATATTTGTCCTCTTACTATACGTGCAAGGCCTGTCCAGCTCAATATACCTATTATAATCATAACAAAATATATTCTATACTTTGGATCAACCTTATAATCTGAAAGAACAGCTGCAAGCATTAGTAGTAGTGGGAAGAATGGGAAACACATAAATATATCAACAAGTCTCATTATAATCCCATCAACCACTCCGCCGTAGTAACCAGATATTCCACCAATTATACTACCAATTACAACACTTATAGAAACTGCAACAATACCTACTGTAAGAGATATTCTACCGCCATACATAAGTCTTGTTAAAATATCACGTCCAACCTCATCAGTTCCAAGTGGATGCTTTAGGCTTGGTGGTGCCGAAATATTGTATAAATCAATTTTTTCCATTGTTATACCAAATACATACTTTTGTACTATAGGTCCAAAAATAGCAAGTATAATCATAAATAATAGTGTGTATAGACCAACCATTGCAAGTTTGTTTCTTCTTAATCTATGCTTAACAACCTTCCAAGGGCTCATAATATCTTCTTTTTTTGCACCCTTTAATTCAACATTTTTATTCGTATTCTTTTTAAGTTCTGCCATATCTCACACCCCCTACTTTAATCTAATTCTTGGGTCAACTAATGCATAGGTTACATCTGCTATTAGATTTCCAAGGAGGGTCAAAAACGCAAGAAGCATATTTATACCCATTAATAGTGGATAATCTCTATTATTTACAGCCAAAAGCTCAATAGGTCCAATTCCTGGCCAATTAAATATTGCTTCTGTTATCATAGCCCCTGAGAATAAGCCTGGTAGCCACATACCAAATATTGTAACAACAGGAATTAAAGCATTTCTAAGGGCGTGCTTATAAATTACGACCTTTTCTCTTAATCCCTTTGCTCTTGCTGTTCTTACATAATCCTGTCTTATAACTTCAAGCATACTTGAGCGTGTATATCTCATAAGACCCGCAACACTACCTAACGTTAATACTATAAGAGGTAATGTCATATGGTACATTACATCTTTAAATTTGGCAAATCCAACCGCTGTGCTTCCTGCAGTCATCATACCTGAAACTGGGAATAATTTTATATCAACAGCAAACCATTTAATCAAAAGTAATCCAAAGAAGAAGGACGGCATGGATATACCAATCAAGGCAAATACAGTAAAGAAATAATCCATAAAACTATATTGCCTTGTTGCAGAAATTACCCCTATAGGAATTGCAATTAATACACTTAAAATAAATGATGCAAGTGAAAGATAAAATGAATTCCAGATATATGTATTCATAACCTTTCCAACTGGTTGCTTAAAATAAAAGGATTCTCCAAAATCACCCTTTAAAACGTTTTGCACCCAATATTTATATTGAATAATACCTGGTTCATCAAGGTGTAACTGCTTTCTTAATTTTTGCTTTGTTTCATATGACATTTTAGGATCCATCATACCAGTTAACGCATCACCTGGAGCTGCTTGAAATATTAAGAAGATAATAATAGATACCCCTATAAGCACAGGTATCATCTGTAAAAGCCTTCTTGTTATATACTGTCTCATTGTATCCCCCCTAAATTAAGCCCGGCATAAGGCCGGGCATTTATTATTTAACATCTTGAAGTTCAACTTTGTGGATATCATATGTCCAATCTGTAAATGGTGATAGTCTTAATCCCTTAACCTTTGCACTTACAGCATAAGTGTCATTTGAATAGCTTAAGAATAGATATGGTAATTCTTCATTAGCAAGTTTTACCCACTTTTGGTATATTTCCTTTCTCTTTTCCATATTAGTTTCTTTTAGGCCTTCCTTCATAAGTCTTTCTGATTCTTCATTTCTCCAACCTACTGAGTTGAATCCACCAAGCTTATCTTGTTCAATTGAGAATATTCCTGATGGATCTGGGTCAATTGATAGTGACCAAGCCATATTATACATTTCAAATTTTTGTTCATCATATACCTTTTGTGCAAGTGTGCTGAATTCCATTAATTCAGGAATTACTTCAACACCTATTTGTTTCCAATTTTCAATTAGAATTGGAGTTAATGCTTCAACATACTTACTTCCTGTATATGTCATCCAGTGAACTGTAAACTTCTTACCATCCTTATATCTGTATCCGTCTTCCTTCTTTACCCAACCTGCTTCATCAAGAAGCTTATTTGCCTTTTCAGGATCATATTCATACTTATTTACATCTTCTGTATATGCCCATGAAACCTTTGATACAGGTGCATTACATACATCTCCAAGTCCCTTGTAGTAAGCTTGAATGAAGCCTGCTCTATTTAATCCATATGCAAGTGCTTGACGAACCTTTTTATCCTTAAACTTTTCATCTCTTAAATTCCATCCTATGTATCCATAGCTATTTGATGGATATCTATAAATATCTAAGAATTCTGCCTTCTTAACAAGGTCAATTTGTTCTGGCTTACTTGGAACTCTATCGATATCAACACTACCAGTTGTTAATTCTTGTATTACTGTAGTAGCATTTGTTACCTTCATAACTATCTTTGCAATCTTTGGTTCGCCTCTCCAATAGTTTGGATTCTTTTCAAATACGATTTCTTGTCCAGCCTTGTATTCTTTAAATAGGTATGGACCAGCACCTACTGGGCTTAGGAACTTGTCCTTAAGTGGCTTTATATTACCCTTTTCAAAATTATAAATATGCTTTGGCATAATACCATAACCAAAATCATATATAGCTGGAGCCTTTGGTTCTGTTAATGTAAATGATATTGTATACTTATCTATAACTTTTATACCAGCAACTTCCTTAACCTTTCCTTCTTTGTCTTCATTATATTCCTTATATCCAACTAAACTTGAAACTGCATCTGTTCTTGGTCCATCATAGCTTGGGTCACAAATTGCAGTAAATGTAAATGCTACGTCTTCTGCAGTTACTTCTTGACCATCACTAAACTTAACACCCTTATTTAATGTAAAAGTATAAGTCTTACCATCTTCTGATATCTTCCATTCCTTTGCGATAAGTGGAGTTGGGTTACCCTGTTCATCATTTGAAATTAATCCGTCAAATACAAGGCTAACTACCCAAGAGTCATAAACTGAATCTGAATAAATTGGATTGAACTTACCTGATGGTGCTGTTGTACCAACAATTAATGTATCCTTTCTATTTTTTGATGCATCAGGTAGTTTAGCTGGATTTGTAGCCTTTTCTACTGTAGCTACGTCCTTTCTTTTTGTTTCTGTTTGTTTACTTGGGCCACAGGATGTTAATAGCATCATAGCTGCCAATAATCCCGCAGCAAAACTCGCAAGTTTTTTGTTCATTTCTGCTCCCCCTTTAATATAAATTTATATTTATAACCCAGCCGGGTTATATTCCTAATAAAACTGTATGTTTTTTTTACAAATTTATTCCACAGATTACAATGATATTTTTCAGAATTTTAGAATGGTATTATCAACTTTTTTCATTTAATAAATAAATATGAACTAAACAACAATAAAATTTGAAGGATAATAAATGCGTTTCTTCTTTTTTCTGTATTTTACCAGCGTTTTTCTATAATGTCAATATTTTTTGTAATATGAATTTATTACAAAAATCGACAATTATTTATCGATACCTATTGTTGCATAATTATAAATTAATAGTATATAATTATCCTTAAATATATGTTATAAAGTATAAAATTATTTTATAAACTATATTAGATAAAACTAAAAAGGGGGAAATATAATGGGCATTAAATTAGCAGTTGTTGGTGCAACTGGTATGGTTGGCAGAAAATTTCTTGATGTACTTAAGGAAAGAAACTTTCCTATTGAAAATCTTTTTCTTTTCGCGTCTTCAAAATCAGCTGGAAAAGTAATCATTTTTAACAATAAAGATTATATTGTTGAGGAACTTAAAGAAGACTCCTTTGATAGAGGTATTGATATTGCCTTATTTTCTGCTGGTGCATCTACAAGTTTAAAATATGCACCAATCGCAGCAAGTAAAGGCTGTATTGTTGTTGATAATAGTAGTGCTTGGAGAATGAATGATGATGTACCTCTTGTTGTTCCTGAAGTAAATCCAGAGGATATAAAATGGCATAAGGGCATAATTGCAAATCCTAACTGTTCAACTATTCAAGCTGTGGTCGCACTAAAGCCTCTTGATGACATATATAGAATAAAAAGAATTATCTATTCAACATATCAAGCAGTATCAGGTGCTGGGATGGGTGGATATGAAGATTTAATAAATGGAATTAATGGAGAAAAACCAAAAAAATTCCCTCACCCAATTGCATATAACATAATACCCCACATAGATGTATTTATGGATAACGGCTATACAAAGGAAGAAATGAAAATGATAAACGAAACAAGAAAAATACTGCATAGACCTGATTTAAAGATTACAGCAACAACTGTTAGAGTTCCTGTATTTTATGGTCATAGCGAATCTATAAATGTGGAGTTTGAAAAGAACTTTGAAATAGATGAGTTAAAGGAAATATTAAAGCAAAGCAAAGGCATAGTGCTTATGGATGATGTTAAAAATAATGTTTATCCTATGCCAATATTAGCAGAGGGAAAAAATGAAGTTTTTGTTGGAAGAATAAGACGTGATGAAAGTGTGGAAAACGGTATCAATATGTGGGTTGTAGCTGATAACATAAGAAAAGGTGCTGCAACAAATGCTGTACAAATTGCTGAACTTTTAATCAAGTAGTACTATATAATAATATTAAGGATATTTTTTTAGAAAGGATGGGTTGTAAATGAGCCTATTTACTGGAAGCGGTGTTGCAATAGTAACGCCATTTAACGAAGACGGAGTTGACTTTAAAAAATTAGAAGAACTTATTGAATGGCATATAGACCAAAAGACAGATGCAATTATTATATGTGGAACAACTGGTGAAGCCTCAACTATGTCTGAACAAGAGAGAAAAGAAACTATTAAATTTACCGTTGATGTTGTAAAGGGAAGAATACCTGTTATTGCAGGAACAGGAAGCAACAATACTAAAGCTGCAGTAGATATGAGTAGGTGGGCTGATGGAATTGGTGTAGATGGTCTTTTAGTTATAACACCCTACTATAATAAAACAACTCAAAGAGGAGCAATCGAACATTTTAAAGCAATAGCTTCTGCTGTTACAAAACCTATTATAATCTATAACGTACCTTCAAGAACTGGATTTAATATACTCCCTGAAACTCTATTTGAACTTTCAAAAATTGATAATATAGTTGCTGTAAAGGAAGCAAGCGGAAATATATCCCAAGTTGCTGAAATTGCACAGCTCTGTGGTGATAACCTCGAGATTTATTCAGGAAATGATGATCAAGTTATACCAATAATGTCACTTGGAGGTAAAGGTGTTATTTCTGTTGTTGCTAATATTCTTCCTAAAGATACTCACGATATGTGTGAATTATTCCTACAAGGTAAATACAAAGAAGCATTAAAGATACAACTTAATATGATTCAATTAATAAAAGCATTATTTATTGAAACTAATCCTATCCCAGTAAAAACTGCTATGAATCTAATGGGAATGAAGGTAGGACACTTAAGACTGCCTCTTGTTGATATGTCACCTAAAAATATTGAAATATTAAAAAAAGAAATGATCAATTACGGAATAAAGCTTGCTTAGAGGTGAATGTATGAGAGTATTATTGCACGGTTGTAATGGACGTATGGGACAGACTTTAACAAAAATTATATCAACACTTAATGATATTGAAGTTGTATGTGGTGTTGATAAGGATACAACAAAATTTATCAATTCTTATCCAGTATATTCAAAATTAGATGAAGTTAAAGAAGAGGTTGATGTATTAATTGATTTTTCAAATCACACCTGTTTAGATTCTATATTAGATTATGGTAAAAAGAATAAGGTAGCATTAGTAATCTGTACTACAGGTTTTTCTGTAGAGGAAAAAAATAAAATGTATGATGCCTCTAAATTTATACCTATACTAAATTCTGCTAATATGTCCCTTGGTGTTAATTTAGTTTTATCTTTAGTTTCACAAGCTGCAAAGGTACTCTATGAAAATTTCGATATAGAAATAATCGAAAAACATCATAATCAAAAGCTTGATTCACCAAGTGGTACAGCATTAATGATTGCAGATGCAATAAATAAATCATTAGAAAATGTATTAAACTATAGTTATGGTAGACATTCAAAAACTCAAAAGCGAGAAAAAAATGAACTTGGAATACATGCTGTTCGCGGTGGAAATATAGTTGGTGAACACGAAGTATTATTCGCAGGCCCCTTTGAAAATATAGAAATTAAGCATTCTGCCCTTTCAAGAGATGTATTTGCCTATGGTGCAATAAAAGCCGCAAGATATTTATTTGGAAAAGAAAATGGTTTTTATACAATGCAGGATGTAATAAACAGTTAACCTTATTAACCAATTGTTGGATATTAAAATAAATTTATAGCTAACCCCATAAAGGATATATCTTCATTCATCTGTAATTAATTTCAAAATATCCTTTATGGGGCTTTTAAAAATTAGTGTCTTCTGATGGAGGTTATTATGGAAAATTTATTAAATAAAAACGTTAGGAACATAGAAATATCAGGTATTAGAAAGTTTTATAATATGGTATCAAAATATGATAATGTAATCTCACTTACTATAGGACAACCAGATTTTAATACACCAAATCACATAAAAGAAGCTGCAAAGACAGCATTAGAAAATAACAAAACTATATATACCCACAATGCAGGGATTATTGAACTAAGAAGAGCTATATCAAATTTTGTTCAAAAAAAATATAATCTATATTACAATCCCGATGATGAAATTATAGTAACTTGTGGTGCAAGTGAAGGAATATTTATAACACTTAAAACTATATTAGATATAGGCGATGAAGTATTAATTCCTGCACCCTGTTATCCGGGATATGAACCTGTCGTAAAACTATGTGGTGCAAAGGTAAAATACATAGATACTTCAAATACTAATTTTAAATTAACTAAAAAATTACTTGAAGATAATATATGTTCTTCAACTAAATGCATAATTATACCTTATCCATCAAATCCAACAGGACAATGCTTAAACTTAGATGAATTAAATGAAATAGCAGATTTCATTCAAGATAAAAATATATTTATTTTATCAGATGAAATCTATAGTGAACTTATATACGAAGAAAGACATAATTCAATAGCAGCACTTAATAATTTAAAGGATAAAACAATTGTAATAAACGGACTGTCAAAATCCCATTCTATGACTGGATTTAGAATAGGATATACATTATCACCAAGATACATAACAAAACATATGATTAAAGTGCATCAATACCTAAATACTTGTGCTACATCTATAAGCCAATATGCTGCCCTTGAAGCTCTAACAAATGGAATAGACGATTCAATAACAATGAAAAATGAATATAAAAAAAGAAGAGACTATGTTTATGAACGGCTTATAAAAATGGGATTTGATGTTGTAAGACCTAAAGGAACCTTTTATATGTTTCCAAATATAAAAAAGTATTCAAACAACTCATTTAACTTTGCTTTAAGTTTATTAGAAAATGAAAAAGTTGCAGTTGTACCTGGAAGTGCCTTTTCACAATATGGAGAGGGACATATAAGGATTTCCTTCGCATATTCGATGGATGAATTAAAATTAGCATTAGATAGGCTTGAGAAATTCATATCCACTTTATAAAAAAATTACCCACATAAATAGGTATGTAATTTCCAGATTGTTGACAAACCTAATTATTAGTTAAAGTACAAAAAAGCCCCATGATAGGATTTCAAAGGCTCTTTCATGAGCATTAGCAATTCTTAGCTTTAGCTTTTGAAAAAGTCCGTAATTTGGCACAGGACGTGCCGAGCCGAGCGGCCATCAGGACGATGGCATCGCAAGGGTAGGACTTTTTCAAACAAAGAAAAGCTTAGAATTGCTTTGCGAAATGAACGAATGCCTTAAAATCCTTCATGGGGCTAATCATTACATAACTTTTTCAAAACTCTATTCCTTTTCTTGCTGGAACTCCTTCATTGAAATAATGCTTAATATCCTTCATCTCAGTTATCAAATCTGCAACATCTGCTATTTCTTGAGGAACATTTCTTCCAGTTAATATTATCTCTACATTATCAGGTTTGGATTTTAAAAACTCCACTACTTCTTGTACATCTAAAAGTTTATTTGATAAAACTCCCATCATCTCATCAATAATTAATACATCGCATTCCCTATTTTTTAAAACTTCCCTGCAAAATTCAAAACCTTTATCAATATCCTTTTTAAGTTCAATCTTTTCCTCTTCACTTAAAGTCCAAAAAAATCCTCTTGGCCTTTCAAACCTAAAAACCTTAAAATCAGGCTCTAATTTTTTTAAGCTATGTAATTCCCCTGTATCATTTCCCTTTAAGAACTGTACCATATAAACCTTAAGTCCTCTTCCTACAGCTCTTACTCCTTGCCCTACAGCAGCAGTTGTTTTGCCTTTTCCATTACCTGTATAAACTTGAATACATCCTTTTTGTAGCATAATATCACCCCCGTAATATCCTTAATTATAGAATACTACTTTTATTTATATTTGACAAACTATTTATACTATTGTATATTTATTGATAATAATTTATAAGGAGGGTAAATAATGGATATGAAAACAGAATATGATTTAACAAATCCATACGAAATAGCACGATACATCAAGGACGCTAAAAAAACTACACCTGTCAAGGTTTATATAAATGGTAATTTACAAGGAATAGAAAATGAAGAAATAGAAATATATGGAGAAGGAAACTTTTTTATTCTATTTGGAGAAAATCATTTAATCGAAAAGTTTATTAATGAAAATAAAGATAAGATTAAAAAATATAGAATTGAATGGGACAGAAGAAATTCTGCAATACCTATGCTTGACATTAGGCATATTGAAGCAAGAATCGAACCTGGTGCAATAATTAGAGAAGGTGTTTCAATTGGTAAAAATGCTGTTATAATGATGGGAGCAGTAATTAATATTGGTGCTGAAATAGGTGAAGGTGCAATGATTGATATGAATGCTGTAGTTGGTGCAAGAGGTAAAATAGGAAAAAATGTTCACATTGGAGCTGGTGCTGTTATTGCAGGTGTTTTAGAACCTCCAAGCAAAGACCCTGTTATTATTGAGGATGACGTTCTAATTGGAGCAAATGCAGTTATATTAGAGGGAGTTAAAGTTGGAAAAGGTGCTGTAGTTGCAGCAGGCTCTGTTGTTACAGAGAATGTAGAACCAAATGTAGTTGTTGCTGGTTCTCCAGCTAAAGTAATAAAAAGGGTTGATGAAAAAACCAAAAATAAAACACAAATACTTCAGGACTTAAGAAAATAAGTTAACAAAAGGGATAAACCTTTTGTTAACTTATTTTTTACTCTTCAACCTTATCCATCTTTGTTATAGATACCTCATAAGCTGTTCTCTTTACTGTTTCTGTTTCTGAAATCTTCTTTTCATAATCTCTACTTTGTATTCTTCCAGTAATCTTTATATGAGTTCCTACTTCAAGTGTACTTGAAAATCTTGCATTTCTTCCCCACGCAATAGCTGGTATGTAATCTGATTTATTATATGGCCTATTTACTGCAATTAATATGTCTGTTATTTCTCTTCCAAATGGTGTAGTTCTATAAACTGGTGATTTACAAATATAACCATCTAAATATATTTCATTGGGGCTTGTACTAATAGTATCAATGTTATTAATATCCCTTGCAAAAACAGTTAGTATCAATCTATTAGTGCCATCCACCACTTTATTATAGGACCTCAACTGTCCTTTAATACTAACTATCTTTCCAATACTTACATCAACAGTTGGTAGAAGTCTTTCAGAAACAGTAATAGGTAGCCTATCAACAGTTTCACTTAACCTTGGCACTTCAACAGTAAAGTTATAAAAAGCTTCCCCAAACATTTCGTGACTATAGGATAGTTCCGAAACTACCTTGCCTTCAATATACACTTTGTTTGATGTTAATTGATAATCGTTCATAATCCCATCCCCTTTGTACATTTTTGATTTTATTATCTAAAATATAAATATTATGATTTTTATTTTTTTATACCTATTTTTTTAAAATTCATAATCTAAACACAAAACTGTGCTTAAAGCAGCAAGATAATAATAGACATCTTGGTATTTACCCTTAACTTTAAGTGGTTTTTCAAAAGGCTGAACTAATTTACCATTTATAGTTACTATACTTCTTTGAAGGCAGTAACTAAAGCATAGTTCATTCATATCATCAATGCTTGAGGCTGATACTGTTGTACGTTCATTTAAACCATATGTAATGGGATAAACTTTCTCACATACATAATCTATCTTTTGAATTGAATCTGCATTAAGAATAATATATCCATTTTCCTTTAGATTTGAAATTAAATTTTGATAAGACTTAATCAGGCTTTCCTTTTCATATTCAAGAGCAGTGTGTATTAATATATCAAACTTTATTTTGTTTATTTTGTTGTTAATTATATCTTCTCTTGAAATCTCTATAATTATATAATCTATACTATTTCTTAATAGATTAAAAAATGATTCCTCACTATCGTCCTTTGTTCCAATTACATAGGCATTTTTTTTATGTTTCTTAAAAAATTCTAATAGTACATCACCCACAAAGGACTTTCCTCTACTTCCAAATATACCAATTATTATCATAGTTAAACCTCCTCTCTTATTTTAATATCTTGTACATTTTTTTATTATTTATTCAATGGAGGAGGCTTAAAAACATTATTAGTATATATTTACTCACTTAATGGCTTCTGCCTACCTGTAAAATCAATATAATAGTTGTCCTTATATATCAAATCTGATACCTTAACAAATTCATATCCTTTATTTTTAAGTTCCTTTATAATTGTATCTAATGCTTTTACTGTTTCCATACTACTATTATGCAAAAGAATTATTGAACCATTTCTTGTCTTTGATATAACTGTTTTTTCAATTTGCTGATGGGATATAGTCCTCCAATCAATAGGGTCAACATCCCATTGTATGCAATAATGTCCAGTTTCTTCTATTGCTTTAATTACTTCACTGTTGTAATCACCATACGGTACCCTCATCAATTTAGTTTCCTTTCCTGTTATCTTTTTTATTTTACTACTTGCTGTAAATACTTCCTCCTTTATTTTAGATTTTGTAAGCCTTGTAAAGTAAATATGATTATTTGAATGATTTCCTATTTCGTGCCCCTTTAAATCTATTTCCTTTACTCTGTTTGGATATTTATCAACCCACGTTCCTAATATAAAAAACGTTGCTTTTACATTATTATCATCTAATACTTTTAAAATCGAAGGTATATACTCATCCCCCCATCCAATATCAAATGTTAAAGCAACCCTTTTTTCCTTAGTTTCCACCGAATAAATAGGCAAGTCAGCTTTTGAATTTAAAAAAACATCTATAAGCTTATACCCACCTAATAGTTTAAATAATACTGCAATACAAACAATTAAAAAAACAACCCCAATATTTTTTATTTTTTCTTTACTTAAAATTAAAACCTTCAATAATCATTCCCTCCAAAATATTCTATTTATACATATTTATTTTAATAAATTTAAATTTAAAACAACTGTATTAAATTTTTAAATAGAAACAAATAATAAAGATAAGGTCAATAAAGGAGGGATTTTTATGACCATGCGAAAGGCACGCTTTACAAACCTGTTTGGGCATCAAGAGGAATTTGCTTCAGAAAACCTATTAGGACAAGATAGACATTATCACAGAGAAGCAAAATCTCAAAAGGCTCAATTAGAAAGTGTTAAACGACATGGTACAAGAAAAGACAGAAAAATCCCTATCAAAGAAAAATTGACCTAAAAGGGTTGCAATCCGCAACCCTTTTCCTTTAACTTCCTAACATATTTTTTACTAAACTACACAAATTATAATTAAACAAAAACATAAGTACATAAGGAGGAATAAAAATGGCAGCAGGACAGAATGGTTCAGGAAGAACTCAATTGGTTCCAGAAGCTCATCAAATTTTAGACAATATAAAATATGAAATCGCATCAGAGTTTGGGATTCCAGTATATCAAGGCTCTGAAGACTATTGGGGAAATATCCCATCAAAGGATTGCGGAAGAGTCGGTGGGGCAATGGTTAAAAGAATGATTGCACTGGCTGAAAAGGAACTTATGAGCGGAAAACAATTAGAAAAACTATAAACAGGAAGGGATTAACCCTTCTTGTTTTTATGTCTATATTGTTGTAAAAAATTAATCCTATTTTGTTGAAATATAGATAACTTTGTTGGTATAATAAATTTGATATTAAATGAAGAGGTGAAAAAATTAAATGGATGTAACAGATTTAGCCATAAACAAACTAATTATTTTATACATACTAAATAAACTAAATAAGCCATCTACTAATTCACAGCTAACACAAATTATATTAGAAAATAACCTAATAAACTACTTTACACTTCAGCAGTATATATCTGAACTCATAAATACTGGTTTTATAAATACCATAACCGATAACAAAAAACAATATTTAGTAATTAGTAGTAAAGGCTCTGACACATTGAATTTCTTTTTAAATAGAATACCCGATTCAAAAATTGAACAATTAGATGATTATTTTGAAAACAAAAATGAAAGCACACAGAAAATAGAACCTGCTGCTGAATATATGCCAATTAAGGATGGATTTGAAGTAAATTTAATTTTAAAAAAGGGATCAAAAAATCTAATTGAAATAAAACTTCCAGTTAAAACTATGGAGGATATTGAATTAATACGAACCAACTGGAAAAACTCTGGTGAAGAGATATATAATAATCTAACAAACCTATTAAATAAAAAATAAAAACCTTCTTAAATATAAAGCAAACTATAATAAAAGCCCTATGGAATTTTAAGACTCATATCTTTCCATAGGGCTCTTATATAACTTTTTAATCAACTTCATAATATAAATTATATTTTTATAATTCTATTTTAAAATCCTATCTGCCAGCTCATCATAATTTAAGCCAACCTTTAACGTTTTAGCAGCTTTAATCGTATCATTACATATAATCTTTGCCACATTAACAAGTTCCTTGGGTATTTTATCCTCATTTTTAATTGCAAAATAATATATCTCATAAGCCAGCTTAACTCGTTCTTTAATATCAACAGACAATTTTTCCTCCCAAAACTTAGTACTTTAATATATTATATTCATTCTTCTTCTTTTTTAAAAATAGAATTTAATATTCTTCTAACATCACCTATCATATAAAGTGAACCACAGAATACCAAAACATCATAATCCTTATTATTTATAGTAAATTCAACAGCCTCCTTCATATTATCAAAGGCTACTGCCCTTTTACCTCTTTCTTCTATAAATTCTTTTAAATCTTTTGCCTTTAGTGCTCTTAAACTTTCAGGAGTTACTGTTATAAAATCATCACAGACTTTTGTAAGCTCATCTACCATTTTTATATAATCCTTATCCTTTAATACTCCAAACACTATCTTTATTTTTTTATTTATATAGTATTTCTTTAGACCATATATAAGTTCCATAATTCCCTGAACATTATGTCCACCATCAAGAACTATATATGGATCTTCCTTATATATCTCAAATCTACCTGGCCATACTGATTTTTCTAACCCTTCATATATAGCTTTGTCTGAAACAGAATATCCTAAATCCCTTAAAACCTCTATTGCCATAAGGGCAGTTACAGCATTTTTAACTTGATACCTGTTTATCATCCTTATCCTCAAATCCTTATATACCCTATTTTTTATTTTTACATCGAACACTATCCCCTTTATTGTGTCCTCCTTCACATCCCACTCTGCATCTTTTACATAATATGTATTTGAATCCATTTCCTCCGCCCTTTTAACTATAACTCTTTCTGCTTCTTCAACTTGAGGATACAAAACTAAAGGTCTATTTCTTTTAATTATTCCTGCCTTCTCATAGGCAATCTTTTCTATAGTATCTCCTAAAATATTAGTATGATCGTAACTTATAGAAGTAATTATTGAAAGAAGTGAGTTTACAACATTTGTAGCATCCAGCCTTCCACCAAGTCCAACCTCTAACACTACAAAATCAACCTTCTTTTCAGCAAAATACTTTAATGCACAGGCAGTTACTATCTCAAACTCTGTAGGATGTTCATATCCCTCAACTACAACCGTATTAATAATTTCCTTTATCTCTTCTATAAGCCCTGCAACATCCTCTTCAGATATTTCTTCATTGTTTATTTTAATTCTCTCTGTAAATCTCTCTAAATGTGGAGATGTATATATACCTACTCTATACCCCTCTTCAATCAAAATATTTGAAACAAAAGTAACCGTTGAACCTTTTCCATTGGTACCTGCAACGTGTATAACTTTTAATCTTTCCTGTGGATTACCTAAAAGTTCACATATTCTTTCTATTCTTTTCAACCCAAAGTTCATTCCAAATTTTCCAACACTCTCTATGTACTTTAAAGCCTCTCTATAATCCATAACATCACCTCGTATCAAATACTACATAAATTATATCATAAAAAATAGGATGTTTAAAAACACACAGATTTTTAACAAACCTACTTGTTAGCTAAAGTATGAAAAAGCCCCATGAAAGGATTTTATTAGGCTCTTTCATGAGCTTTAGCAATTCTTAGCTTTAGGCTTTGGAAAAGTCCGTAATTCGGCACAGGACGTGCCGAGCCGAGCGGCCATCAGGACGATGGCATCGCGAGGGTAGGACTTTTTCAAATAAAGAAAAGCTTAGAATTGCTTG